>CAMMBL010000018.1 GCA_946494015.1 uncultured Mycoplasmatota bacterium
AAGAACAGAATATATCTATCCTGCTCTTATTTCATAGTAAAAGAAAGGTACTAGACTATATCTAAATGACCCCCCCCCAGGTAACTATTTGTAAACGAGTGTTTATCATCTTTTCCCTACTCCTTTCTTCTATCTTCTTATAACTTTATGTTAACATATTTAGACATATTAGTCTATTATTTTACTAATATTTATACACTAAATCACTTTTTAAATTTACTAGTTTTTTTAAAAATACTATCATCAATAGTAATATTAATATCCTTATTATTGGTAACTTTAGTTAAATAATAATTATACATTCTATCATCAATCTCTTGATAACCTTTATGATATAATTTACTAAGATAATCATCATTATATTTTACAAACTGTCTATAAGTTAAATCTAACAAATAATACTCTTTAGAAACATCAGGTACTAAAATAAAACGATGTTTATAATCAAAGCCTAAATCAGTAGTATCTATAATATATGATAAACAAGATAAATCTTTTAAATTCTGTTATAAATAACTACTATATACTAAACACATTCTCTCATAATCTAAACCATTTAATTCTTCTTTTGTCTTTAATATAGCTTTTTCAATAATAGATTCTTTTGGAATATTTGCAATATTAAGCATCTTATCATATAAAGACATCATATCACCTATTTTTCTAAAGTAGCTCTTGCCGCAGCTAATCTAGCGATTGGTATTCTAAAAGGACTACATGAAACATAATCAAGACCTATATCATGACAAAATTTAATACTTTTAGGATCACCACCATGTTCTCCACAAATACCAAGATCTATATCAGGTCTTGTTTTTCTACCTAAATTAGTAGCAAGTTTTATTAAACTGCCTACACCTTTTTGATCTATAGTTTTAAAAGGATCTTCTGTAAATATTTTCTTCTCATAATAATCTTTTAAAAACTTCATAGCATCATCTCTTGAAAAACCAAAAGTCATTTGGGTTAAATCATTAGTGCCGAATGAGAAAAATGATGCTTCTGTTGCTATTTCATCTGCTAAAAGAGCAGCTCTTGGTAATTCTATCATAGTTCCTACTTCATATTTTAATTTACTATTATTATCAGCTATTAATTTATCAGCAACTTCAACAACAATATTTTTAATATATTTTAACTCATTTACATCACCTACTAAAGGTATCATAATAAAAGGATGAACACTTATTCCTTCTTTTTCTACCTCAATAGCAGAACTTATTAAAGCCTTAGTTTGCATAATAGCAATCTCTGGATAAGTAATCGCTAACCTACAACCACGATGTCCCATCATTGGATTAAATTCTTTTAAAGATATAACTTTATCTTTTAACTCTTGAAAAGAAACATCTAATTCTTTTGCTAAAGCCTCTATTTCTTCATCTGTTTTAGGTAAAAACTCATGTAAAGGTGGATCAAGATATCTAATTGTTACATCTAACCCATCCATAACTCTAAATAATCCTTTAAAATCTTCTTTTTGATAAGGTAAAATAGCATTTAAAGCTTCTTCTCTTTTTTCTTTAGTAGGTGCTATTATCATTTTTCTAAAATTAAAGATTCTCTCTGGTTCAAAAAACATATGCTCAGTTCGACATAAACCTATTCCCATAGCACCAAAATCTCTAGCTACTTTAGCATCTTTAGGATTATCAGCATTACATTTTACTTTTAACTTAGCAAAAGAATCAGCCCAATCCATAAAAGTTTTAAAATCACCACTTATACTAGCTGGAACATTTTTTATTTCTTCTCCATAAACATAACCTGTAGATCCATCTAAACTAATATAATCTCCTTCTTTAAAGACTTCTCCTGTTTTTACTTTCAAAGTTTTATTAATATCATCAACAATTAAATCACTACAAGAAGAAACACAACAAGTTCCCATGCCTCTAGCAACTACAGCAGCATGTGAAGTCATACCGCCTCTAACTGTTAATAGGCCATTAGCAATATTCATTCCTTCAATATCTTCTGGAGAAGTTTCTTCTCTTGCTAAAATAATATTTTTAACTCCACTTTCATAAGCTTTCTTAGCATCAAGAGCACTAAAATATAAATGACCTGTAGCAGCTCCTGGAGAAGCCGCTAATCCTTTACTTATTATTTTAGCTTTATTTAATGAATCTAAATCAAAATTAGGATGAAGTAACTGATCTAACTGATTAGGCTCTACTCTTAAAATAGCTTCTTCTTTAGTAATCATTCCTTCACTAACAAGATCAACCGCTATTTTTAATGCCGCTTTAGCTGTTCTTTTACCACTTCTTGTTTGAAGCATATAAAGTTTACCATTTTCTATAGTAAATTCCATATCTTGCATATCTTTATAATGATCTTCAAGCTTTTTACATATCATAACAAATTCATTATAACAATCAGGCATTATTTCTTTTAATGTTTCAATATTTTGTGGAGTCCTAATACCAGCAACAACATCTTCTCCCTGGGCATTTATTAAATATTCTCCATATAATTTATTCTCCCCTGTTGCTGGGTTTCTTGTAAAAGCAACACCTGTACCACTATTTTCTCCCATATTCCCATAAACCATCATCTGAACATTAACAGCTGTTCCCCAATCATCTGGAATATTATTAAGTTTTCTATATGTAATAGCTCTATCATTATTCCAACTTCTAAAAACAGCTTTAATCGCTTCTATTAATTGAATTTTAGGATCTTGAGGAAAATTAACCCCAGCAAGTTTTTGATATTCTTCTTTATATTTATTTATAATTTCCAAAAGATCATCAGCACTTAAATTAGAATCTAATTCTATTCCTTTAGATTTTTTTATATCATCAAATAAATATTCAAAAGAACTTTTAGGAAAGCCCATAACTACATCAGCAAACATTTGAATAAATCTTCTGTAACAATCATAAGCAAACCGTTTATTATTAGTAAGTCTAGCTAATGTTTCTACAACTTCATCATTAATACCAAGATTTAAAATTGTATCCATCATTCCTGGCATAGAACTTCTCGCTCCACTTCTAACTGATACTAATAAAGGATTTTTTATATCTCCTAATTTTTTATTAGTTAATTCTTCAAGTTTTGATAATTGTTCAAATACTTGTTTAACTATCTCATCAGTCAAAACTCCATTATCATTATAATACTTTATACAAGCTTCAGTTGTAACTGTAAAACCAAATGGAACTGGAAGACCTAATTTAGTCATCTCAGCAAGATTAGCACCTTTTCCCCCTAATATATCTTTCATATCTTTATTACCTTCAGAAAAGGCATAAACATATTTCATTAAATCACTATCCTTTCACTATAATTAAAGTATAACAAAATTACTTTTTTTTTAAAAGAAATTTATTCGTTAATTGTTATCAAAAAAACGACATGTTATACTTATAAAAAGGAAGTGAAAAAATGAAGAAAAGAATTTTATTAAAATTATCTGGTGAAGTTTTAAGTGGTTCTAAAGAGAGTGGTATTGATTTTAATATAGTAATAGAAATTGCTAAAGAAGTTAAAGAGTGTCTTAATATGGGCTTTTCTATTGCTATTGTTGTTGGTGGTGGAAATTTTTGGCGCGGTAAAGCGAATGATTTTATGGAACGTCAAACTTCTGATTATATAGGAATGCTTGCAACTACTATGAATGCTCTAGCCTTACAAGATGCTTTTAGACAAATAGAGGTTCCAGTTAGAGTTGAAACTGCTATTGAAATGCGAAAAATCGCTGAATTTTATTTACAAGAAAAAGCTAAAAAGCATTTAGAAAAAGGTAGAGTTGTAATATTTGGTTGTGGCACAGGTAATCCTTTTTTCTCAACTGATACAGCAGCCGCTTTAAGAGCCGCTGAAATTAATGCTGATATCTTGGTGAAAGCTACTAATGTAGATGGTATTTATGATAAAGACCCTAAAAAATATAAAGGTGCTAAATTAATTAAAGAAATAACATATAATGAAGTATTAAATAAAAAGTTAAAAGTAATGGACTTAACAGCCATTACTCTATGTATGGAAGAATCTATTCCAATTATTATATTTAATATAAATAAACCTAATATGTTAAAACAAGCTTTAATTACTGATGATATAGGATCTATTATAAAGTAAAAATTATATTTTATAAACTTTATTTTTGCCTTGTCTTATTCTTTGATACTGTTCGTTTAAAGTACTCTTTGTATAATAAACAGCCCCCTTTAAATCAACATCATCATCTAAAAATTCATAATTTTTCTTATTACTTTCCCATACCTTTTCATGTTTTTCTATAAAGTCATTATTAAGATAATCAGTATTTAAACTATAAATATCACTAATTTTTCCTCTATCTTGAAGCATCTTTTCAAAATAATAAGAAAATTTATCTAAATCATATGCCCCACCATGCAAATGATAAATATCATAAAAATCTTTTGTTCTAGTATTTAGAACATCTAACTTATTAGATTCAGCGATAATACATAATTTTTCTGCTAAAGTTTCTTCCATAGAAGGTACTACTATTTCATATTCTTCATCCTTTGAAAAAACTTTAGGTACTAATTTTGACTGTTTTTCATAAATACAAGGATGATTTTCTCTATAATCGATACCTATAGGATGATTAATCTTTCCATATTTAGCTGCAATTGGAAATTTAATAATACCTGTATTAGTTCTTTTTGGAACACCTCTTAAAATATAATCAAAATCATTATCACTAATTTTATCACACATAGCATTAACTAAAAGGATTAAGGGATTATGATGATCAATTGTACTAGTAAGATCTATATCTGTAATAGGTCTAATTAATTTTTGTAAATGAACAAATTGAGCAAAACTTCCCTTTACAATAATATCTTTACTACGATCAATCCTACTTAAACGATAAAGTAAATCTCTTGAAAAAAAAGTATTATAAACATTATGAATATTAATATTAAGTCGTTTAGATTCTTTCTTTAAATATACTTTTAAACTATTACTATTATTAAAATTATTTAACATTCTAATACCCCCTTTTAAAGTAGCAACATTATACCATAAAATACAGTTTAAGTCAAAAAATAAGGCTTTAAAAGCCTTATTTTGCTAATATTTCACATACTAGATTACTTATCTCTGTTGGATTATCCAAACTCATTCCTTCAATAAGTCTAGCTTCTGCATAAAGTATTTTACTATATTTTTCTAATGTTTCAAAATCTTTTTTCTCATATAAAGATTTTAATTTTTTAGCAATTGGATGATCTTCATTAATTTCCATCACAGTATTTGCTTTCATTCCTGTATCTGTTGGCATTGCATCCATTACTTTTTGCATTTCTACTGATACTGCCCCTTTACTAGTTAAACATACAGGATGATTTTTAAGTCTATGCGTAAATGCTACTTCATTAACACTATCTCCTAAGACATCATGCATTTTAGTAAACATTTCCTTATATTCTTCATTAACTTTCTTTAACTCATTCTTCTCATCTTCACTTTCAAGATCAGCTTCACTACTTGCCACATTAACAAAGTTCTTTTCTTTATAGTTCATCATTACTTTAAGAACAAACTCATCTAAATAATCAGTTAAATATAAAATATCTATATCTTTTTCTTTAGCACTTTCAACTTGTGGTAATAAATCTATCTTATCAATAGTTTCACCACAAGCATAATAAATAGTTTTATCATCATCACTCATCTTAGAAACATACTCATCAAGCGTAACCATCTTTTTTTCTTTAGATGAATAGAAAAGAAGTAAATCTTGTAAGGTCTCTTTAGCCATTCCATAAGACTCATAAATACCAACTTTAAGTTGCATTCCAAAGTCTTTAAAGAATTTCTCATAGTTTTCTCTATCGTTTTTAAGCATCTTAAGAAGCTCTTTTTTAATCTTAGATTCTAAAGATTTAGCGATAGATTTAATTTGATAATTCTCTTGTAAAGTTTCTCTTGAAATATTTAAAGATATATCTTCACTATCAACAATACCTTTAACAAAACTAAAGTAATCAGGTAAAAGATCAGCACATTTATCCATAATTAGAACACCTTTAGAATAAAGTTCAAGTCCTTTCTCATAATCTTTAGAATAATAATTATATGGAGCATGACTTGGTATAAATAGTAACGCTGTATAAGAACATCTTCCTTCTACCTCACTACGTATTACTTTAAGTGGAGCTTCATAATCATAGAATTTATCTGTATAAAAAGAATTATAATCTTCATCTTTTACACTACTCTTTTGTTTCTTCCAAATAGGAACCATACTGTTTAATGTTTTATCTTCAAGTTTTTTTTCTTCTTTATCATCTTTTTTTGTAATTTTTTCTTCTTCCATTTTTATTGGATAAGAAATATAATCAGAGTATTTTTTAACTAATCTTTCAAGTGCATAATCTTCTAAATATTCATCATAGTTGTTATCTTCATTATTTTCTTTTAAATGTAAAATAACTTTAGTACCACATTTATCATAATCAGTTTCTTCAATAGAATAGCCATCAGCACCACTAGAAGTCCATTTATAAGCTTTATCACTATTATAGGCTCTACTAATAACTTCTACTTCATCACTTACCATAAAACTAGAATAAAATCCTACTCCAAACTGACCAATAATAGCCATATTTTTATCATCAGACATTTTTTCTTTAAATAATTCAGAACCACTTTTAGCAATAGTACCTAAATTATTTTCAAGTTCTTTTTCACTCATTCCAATACCATTATCAATAATAGTTAAAGTTCTATCTTCTTTATTAGGAATAAGTCTAATTTCTAAATCTTTCTTTTTAATCTTTACCTCTTTATTAGTAAGTGATTCATAGTATAGTTTATCAATAGCATCACTTGCATTAGAAATCAATTCTCTTAAAAAAATCTCTTTATTTGTATAAATAGAATTAATCATTAAATCTAATAATTTCTTAGATTCAGCTTTAAATTGTTTTTTCTTCATTTTCTCATCTCTTTCTTTTCTTACTTACATAATGTAGAATAACACCTGAAATTAGCAATTGTCAAGTGAAAGTGCTAATTTTTTTTAATAAAAAAATTTATATTATTTAGAAAGATAATCTATCTCCGTTTCTTTAATAATATAAATTGGACGTTTTTTAACTTCGGTGTATGTTTTTGATAAATAAGCTCCATTAATACCAGCACAAAATAATTGAATACCACTTAAAAAGAACATAATACAAACAAGAGATGGCCAACCATCTACAGGATCACCAAAAATAATTGTTTTTAAAATAATAATTATAATAGCTATTATAGAAAATAAACAAAAAACTACTCCAATAATCGCTGATAGAACTAAAGGAAAAGTTGAAAAACCAATAATGGCATCAATAGCATAAGTAAATAACTTAAAAAAACTCCATTTCGTATTACCAGCTGCTCTTTTAGGTATTTCATAAGTTAACCATTTAGTATTAAAACCAACAAAGCTAAATAAGCCTTTAGAATAACGATTATACTCTTGCATAGAAATAATAGCATTTACCATTTGTCTACTCATTAATCTAAAATCTCTAATACCTGGTTCCATTTTTGTATTAGCCATTTTAAATATTAATTTATAATAACAATTAGTAAAAAATCTTCTAATAAAACCATAATCTTTATGACTATTAGTTTTTAACCCAACACAATCAATATCTTCTTCAGTAGTAATTATTTTATACATCTTCTTAAGCATAGAAGGAGGATCTTGTAAATCAACATCCATAACAGCGATATAATTACCACTAGCATACTGAAGGCCTGCAAGCATAGCTGCTTCTTTACCAAAATTACGAGAAAAAGAAATATATCTTACTTTTTTATCATCTTTTGCAAGTCTTCTCATTTCTTTTAAACTATTATCTTTAGAACCATCATTAACAAAGATAATCTCAAAATCTACATCAGACATTACTCTTACTGTTTTTCCTAATTCCTTATAAAAAAGAGGAATCATCTCCTCCTCATTATAACATGGAACTACAAGAGAAATCTTATCCATAAATTATCACCTATTCTAAAAACATCTTTCTTGTAATAAAATTAAAAATCATAACTATAAAGGTTGCAATAATCTTAGCTAGTAAATAATATATATTAAGAAAATCAACACTAACCCACATAATTAAGTCATTTAATAAAAGACCCATTACACTAAAAATTATAAAAACTACAAACTGTTTTTTAGCACTTTTTTCTTTATTGACATCAAATACCCATTTAACACTAGCAATATAATTATAAATTACTGATATTATAAATGATAAGGTATTCGCTAAAATAACTGGGAAATGACAAAATTCTTTAAATAGATAAAGGAATAGAAAGTCAATAACAAAAGCTGTACCACCAACAATTCCAAATTTAAAAATTTGAATAAATAGTTTTTCTTTTTTACTACTTAATTTAATATGAAAGAATTTTAAAACTTTTCTAACAAAATTAGCCGTTTTATCTTCTTTATTCATTGCTATCCCTCTTAGTTCTTATTAAAAATAATTCAAATATTTGTTTATTTTTCTTAGCTACTACTTCTAAAATTATTCCTGTTATATACATTAAAATAGAAATTACTAATAATACTAATGAAAAAATTAAGGTTGGAAATCTTGGTACTAATCCTGTTTTGAAAAATTCATTAAATACTGGTATACCAAAAATTAAAGCTAATATTAAAAGGAATGTACCTACTAAGCTAAAAAAGATAGTTGGCTTATATTCTTTAAAAAGTCTTGCTATAGTCATTAATACTTTAAATCCATCTGAATAAGTATTAAGTTTAGAAACACTACCTGAAGGACGATCACGATAATTTACAGGAATCTCTAATAATTTAAAGTTATTATAAACAGCATGAATAGTCATTTCATTTTCTATTTCAAAGCCTTTTGATAAAACAGGAAATGTCTTAACAAATTCATAACTAAAAGCGCGATATCCTGTCATAATATCATGAATATTACTTTTAAATAAAGAATTAATTAATTTTCTTACTAATTTATTACCTAAATTATGAAAAGCTCTTTTATTTTCAGTAAAATAAGTACTAGATAATCTATCGCCTATTACCATATCAGCCCTTCCTGATAAAACTGCTTCACACATTTCCCTAGCATTTTCAGCTGGATATGTATCATCACCATCTATCATTAAATAACAATCAGCATCTATATCTTTAAACATACTTCTAATAACATTACCTTTACCTTGACGATATTCATATTTTACAATTGCTCCAGCTTCTTTCGCAATCTCATCAGTACCATCAGTAGAATTATTATCATAAACATAAATATCAGCATTAGGTAAAGCTTCTTTATAATCTTTAACTACTTTAGCAACAGTTAATGCTTCATTATAACAAGGTATTAACACTGCAATCTTTTTATCTTTATATAAGGTATCTTTATTGTCTTTATTTACTTTATTTTTTTTCATTTTACTTCTCCTCTTTCGTTTTTATTACTTAGATTGTAACATAATACTGTAGCTCTTTCAATCATTTGTCTTATTAATATTAAAGAAAAATATAGGTAAAACCGCTAAAAAAGGTACACATAACATTAAAGGATAAATATATCTAATAGAAATAACTGGACCTAATATAAGCGTTCCCCACATTCCAAAAATAAAAGCTAATGGAACTAATAGTTTATAAATACGTTTATAAAAACAATATATAATATTAAAAGATAATAAAATAAATGGTAAAGCAGGACTAGCTAATAATCCTAATAGAAAATCATTTTGATAATCAGCTCTTAAAATATCTTTTTCTTTTTCACTTTTTAAATCTTTTAAATACGATTGTTCTTTAATACCAAACTTTTCTCTAGCAGCCTTATTACCACTATCATGATATGGAAATAAATCACCCCAATGAGGCATTTTAACATCTAAATAAAAGTATCCATAACTACCATAAAGAAAAGAATCTACATAATTAGTTTTATTTTTTAAACCAATAGAAAACCACAATTTAATAAATGATAATTTATCTTTCTTAAAATAATTATTATTAAAGTCTTTTTTAACTGGATCAGCTATTTCAGGAATATATGTAACTAAAGATTTTTTAGGCAAATAATTATATAAAGTATCTAATTGTTCCTTAGTAAAACTTTCTTTATTTAAATTATATGCTCTTGCAAGTTGCTGAATAGGAACACTAAACATCTCAGCTGTTTTAGTAGAACTAGCATCAGTTATAATCATTAATGTCTTATTAACTCCAATAGTTAAAACTGGTATTAAAATTAAAAGTAAGATAAATTTTTTCTTACGATAAAAAATTAAAGTAAAAATTAAGGTAAATATAACAACATAAACACCTTGATTTCTAAATAAACACATTAAAATTCCTATAATTAAGTAAACTACACTATTTTTTTTACTATATTTATTATCAATAATAAAATCAAAACTCATAACAAAGAAAATTAAAAATAAAGCTGAAAAGATAATATCTTTAGTCATATACATCATTAAAATAGAATTTATAGGACATAAAATAAAGAATAAAATACTAAATAATACTATATATTTATTTTTAGTATAATAATAAATTTTATAAACTACATAAGTAAATGCTAAAGATAATAAACACATTTGGAAAAATGATAATAATGCTATACCTAAATTAGGATTATTAAAAGTTATTCCTAAATTATAAAAGACCATCAATAATAAAGTATGAATTAAAGGATGATGAGCGGTAAAACTATCTGTAGATATCATTGATAATTGATCATATGAATCAACTGTAACAAGTCCTGGAAATAAAGCTAAATAACTAGGTAATAAAGTTATAATAAAAAGAAGAAAGATAAAAATATATGTTTTCTTTTTCTCTAATAAATTTAACTTATTAGTAAATTGTCCAGTTTCTAATTTTGAATAAATAAAAATTGTTATATTAAATACAAAAATACCTAAAGAGAAAAGATAATAGATATTTTCTAAAGAAATAAAATCAAAAACTGTCTTATTAATTTCAAAATATTTTCCTAATACATAGCATAAAGAAAACAAAAGTGAAAAAAGAAAAGCAAAAATACCTTTTCTTTTATTTATTCTTGGATATTGCCTTTTATAAAATAAATATAGGAAAGCTATTATTGGAATAAGAAAAATATTATTAATACTAGTCATATTAAGAAAATAAGGTAATGCCTTAGTTGTTATTAGTGCTAAAATAAAACATATAATTTTCAAATTAATCCCTCCACTCTAATTTATAAACACGATAGCCTTGAACATCTTTTATAAGTTTATAACTAATAGTATCTAAATCAAGATCTAATGAATCAAGATCTGTTGGTGTAACTAAATACTTAACATTCCATTTCTTAAGATCATTAATAGATATATTTATCTCTAATAAATCATTTTGAATTAAATGATATGTCGTTTTATTCTTTTTACTTAAAGTTATTAAGAAATGTAAATAACGATTATATTCATAATCATGTTTACCCTTAGGATCAATTAACTCCCATTTAGTTAAATCAGGATAAAAATTAACAGCATTAACAACTTTAAGACCATTAGCTAATAACAAAGAACTAATTTGAATATTATTCGTTGTTAAAAAGTATCCTTCTGAAGAATCATTTAGTTCTTTTGCTACTTTAACTAATTCATGATCTTTAATAGGATTAATTCCAACTCTTAATGGATTAATAGTAAATGAAGCCATAATAAGAATGATAAACATTAAACTAATAGTAAAATATTTTCTTCTTTTATAAATAGCAACTAATACTAAAGCAAATAATATTATTTCCAATAAATAAATATAAATAGGTAAATACTCTAAATTTTCTTTAGTAATAAATAATAAGTAACAACCTAAATAAATAGATAAACAGATAAGAAAATATTTTAACTTAATAATATCTTTATGTTTAAAAATAGTATCTATCATATAAACAGTAAAGATAGTCGCTGTAAACCCAAAGACAATATCCATTCGATTAATATATGAAAATAATGTTATTTTAGCTAATAATTCTGGGAAACCTACAAGCATAAAGAATGCTTCAATTAACAAAATAATAAATAAAGTTTTACCTACTAATAAATTATCATCTTTAACTTTTTTTAACTTAGGCATAATTAATGGAAATAAAATTAAGAAAAATGGTGCAAAATGAATAAAGGTACTAACTTCACAATTATTTAAAACATTACTATCTTTATATGGTAAAAACATAGTAGTTAAATTAGTAAAAATCTTATCAAGAGTTAAATTTCCTCCCAATGATACCCTTTTACCAGGATATGCTGTATTATATAACAGTTCAATTGCATCTTTTGATCCTAAAATAGTATATCCCAAAATACCAAGTGCTACTATTGCCATAAAAATTATTCTTATAATATCTTTCTTTTTAAAGGTTATTTTACTTTTATCACGTATTAAGAAAACAATAAGTAAAGTCACAGCAATTAAACCTACAGGAACTTGACAGGATGGAAATAAAGCTAAAACAAAGACACAAACAATAAGTGGTAAGAGAATTGTATATAAGTTTTTTAACCATCTTTTTTTAGCTGTAAAGAAATGATATCCTAAAGCTAAAAGTGTCGTTCCCCAAAGAAAGACATCACAAATATGTGGTACAAACCACCATTGCATCGCTGGAGCATAAGCAATTAGAAAAGCTCCTAAACAAGATAGTACTTTATTTTTCTTAGTAATAATCATAAAAACTTCAAAGCTAGCTAAAAGAAAGATAAGCGTTTTTAAACACCAATACCAAGATAAACCATATTCATTTCCTAATAAGATATATCCCCATGTTAATGGTTTACTAATTATACTAATATCTAAAACTGGGGCATTATATCCAATAATCATATCTTGGCCACTAAGACTCATTAAATAACTATTCTTCTTATAATTATTATAAAACTGTGAAAAATAATAGGGTGTATGAACCATGTATTCATCAGATCTAATAGATCTACTCTCTCCTAATATTACTCCATCTTCACTTGTTTTTCCTTCCGCTGGAAAATAACTATTATAAATACCTATAGAAGATCCACTAACTTTAAAAAATACTAAAACAACAAAAAGCAGTAAAGCTATAAAATAACGATATTTAATTATCATATTAAAAACTTTACTAACTTTATCTTTAAAAAAGTAATATAGAATATTTAATAGTAGAGCCCCAATTAAGCAAATAGTAATAACCATCTTCTGAGAATAAACTATATACATTGGAATAAAAGCAATAACAATCGCTATAGCAATTAAAATAAATTCAAGTAATGGCCAGTTGTCCTTTATTTTTTTTAACATAATTACCTCTCCTTATTTTTATCAAGCATAAACCAACCCTTTTTACTAAAATTAGGATTATAGAAAGGATCATTATCTATAATATCTTTCCATTTATCATACATATATTTAGATTCTTCCAAAAACCGTTTATATTTTTCACTTGTTGTATCTAATCCTCTTGATTTAGATTCGTAATGTATTAACTTAACTTGTGGTAAAAAGACATTATAATAACCTTCCTTAAGAACTCTAATACAAAAATCAATATCATTATAAGCTACTTCTAATGTTTCATTTAAGCCCCCTATTTTATTATAGATATCTTTTTTTATCATAAAACAAGCCGCTGTATTAGCACTATAATTATAAGGTACTCTAAGACGTCCAAAAATACCTAATTCATCATCACGTGAATTAATATAAGCATGAGAAGCAATACCACCAAGACCTAATAAGACTCCAGCATGCTGAATAGTTTTATCAGGATACAAAAGTTTAACTCCAACAACACCTATATGTTTTTGACTAGCATAACCAACCATAACAGTTAACCAATCTTCACTAATTACTTCAGTATCATTATTTAATAAAACAAGATAATCTCCCTTTGCTTCCTTAATAGCAGTATTATTAATCCTTGAATAATTAAAATTCATAATACAATCAACAACTTTAAAGTTCTTATATTTTTTCTGATATTCTTTAAAAAACTTTAATGTTTCTTCCTCTTTACTATCATTATTAGCAACTATTATTTCAAAGTTTTTATATGTAGTTTTCTCATAAATAGAATCAACACAAGTCTTTAAAATATCTAAATAATCTCTTGTAGGAATAATAATAGAAACAAGCGGTTCTTTTTTTAATTTATAATCTATTATATAATAACCACTTTTAGTATCAATTAACACATCACCAGCAATTTTTCTTCTTTTTAAAGCTTCTTCTAAAGCCCTTTTTCCTTTATCAGTAGCATAACTTTTATTATTAATAGACATCGCTGTTGATGATTCACTCATTCGCCAATGATATAAAATAAGAGGAATATGAGCGATTTTTTTAGTTTTCTCAGTAACTTTTAAGAACAAATCATAATCTTGAGCTCCTTCTAAACCAACAGCAAAACCATTTACTTTTTGAACTAAAGCTTTTCTTATCATTGTAAAATGACAAATATAATTTAAACTAAGTAAAGTATCAGGAGAAAAATCAGGTTTAAAATGAGGTTCACAATATTTACCATGAATATCTATTTTATCTTCATCGCTATAAATAAAGTCTAAGTTTTTATCTTCATTTAGTTTCTTTACCATTTGATAAAGAGCATCTAAAGATAAAATATCATCATGATCTAATAAAGCGATAAACTCTCCTTTAGCCATTTTTAAAGCATCATTACTAGCTTTAGATATATTACCATTTTCTTTACGATAAGTAACTTTAAATCTTTTATCCATAGAAGCTACTTTTTTCAAAGCTTCTTTTGTTTCTTTCTTAGTAGAATTATCATCTACTAAACACCATTCAAAGTTTTTATAGACTTGATTTTTAACTGAATTAGCTGTATCTAATAAAAAATCAGCTGAAACATTATAAACAGGAGTTAAAATTGAAATAAGGGGATTATAAGAAAATTCTTCATAAACTTCTTCTTTTTTATTTTTTTCTAACCATTTTTGATATTCAACTTTATCAAGAGGATTATAAAATTGATTACTACCTCTTTTTAAACTTGCTTTTAAATCTTTAAAATACTTAGGCCATAATCTTATAGGTACTAAGAAATGATACTCACGCCAAAGAAACCTAATTCCTTTTCCAAATACATGAAAGACATGTATAATCTTCTTACCCATTTTCTTTATAGAACTTCCTATTTTTTTAATTAATCTTTTAATTAAATTAGTCTTCATTTCATAAACTAAGTACTCATCTTTTCCTACTACTAAATATACTTTTATTCTTTTAGAATGACTTGGTAAAACAGAAGTAATACAAAAACTAGATAATTCTTGTTGATTAACACACTCATATTCAATTTCTTTATCATCAACACAAACTCTAAATTTATATTCTTCTTTAGTAATTGTACCTATTAAAGTTAATTTAGGATTTTTAACACCTGTTATAATTGCTTCTTTAATACCAATAAAATCATACTTCATATTTCTATTCACCTTTCATTTTTATTTCCTGTTTCATATCATAAATATCTTCAGTTCTAGCTAATCTATTTTTTATTCTAATATATACTTTGTAATTATCAATTTCTAACTTATCTAAAGCTAAATCAACTCTAAATGTAACAAAATTTAAATTTGTTTTATAAAGTAATGTTGGTTGTTGATCAAAAAGTTTCTTGGTCTTCACTTCATAACAATTATTTTTCCCTTTTAAAATTATAGACACTCTATTACTATTATTTTTATAAAAGTTATCTTTAAAGATATATCCTCTTATTATATAAGAATCTATATTTTTTAAAGCTTCTATTTTATATTTTAATAATGAAGGTAGTTTAGGATCCACAATATTTTTTATTTTTTTAACTTTCCTAAAATATCTACTACTAATATCAGGCATAAAAGTATTATAATTTAAATTTAAGTTTAAAAAAGGATCTCTTTCTGTAATAATAAACTGTTGATCATCTTGCTTTTTCATTGTTGAAATGACAACTACATCATTACGTACTACATTAAAATAGCCATAATCTATTAGTACTTTTCCTAAAGAAAGTTCTAAATCATCTATCTTTTCTAAAACATTATCTAATTTTTCTTTATTAATAACCATAAGTTCATCACTAACAGCATAAGTATTATAAGGTAATATATTACGACAATAATATTGTGGTATTAAATCATTTTTACCATTTAATACTTGCTTATTAATAGATGAACTTAAACCACTATTAATAATAATATTATCTTCTGTAATATATTTAGCTCCTACTAAACCTACATGTTTTAAAGAAGCACTACCAGTTAAACGATCAATAAAATCTTCTGTTAAGACTTTATTATCAGCACAATAAAACATTACATAACTTGTTTTAATTTTATCTTTAATATTTTTATAAGTTGTTAATAAATCATTAGTAAAATCCATTTGTTGATATTTAATTTTACTATCATATTTATTTTTATCTAAAATATAAATATCTTTTAAAGCTTTTGTATCTTTCATATTAGAAAGAAAATCTTGAATATTTTCTTTTTCTCCATAAATTAATAAACTTAAACTTTTCTTAGCTGGTTCATAATCTATCCGATATTGATATACTCTAGGATCATAAACTATTTTACCTACTATACCCTGTCTTTTTAATGATTCTTCTTTCAATCTTACAATAGCCTTTAATGCATATGGCTTAGCTTCAGGATCATTAGCAATAGAACCAACTCTTTCACGCCAATGATATAACATCTTAGGAATATGAGCAATATTTTTAGTTAATTCTGTAAATCTCATTACAAAATCATAATCTTGTGCCCCATCAAGTCCAACAGTAAAACCACCAATCTTATCTACTAAAGATTTTCTAAATAAAGAAAAATGACAAGTATACATCAAAGAGTTAAACGTATCAACAGACCAATCTGGCTTAAAAAATGGATCATGTCTTCTTAAACCATCTTCTGTTAATTTATCTTCATCACTATAAATAAAATCTAATTTATCATTTTCATTTAACTTTTTAACCATCTCATATAAAGCATTAGGCGCTAACACATCATCATTATCTAAAAGTGCAATAAACTCCCCTGTCGCTAAAGCTATTCCATCATTAGTAGTTTTAGAAATATGCTCATTCTTTTTATGATAACTAACTTTAATTCTTTTATCTAAATTTTTATATTCTAATAAAACTTCTAAGGTTTCTTTACTAGTAGAACAATCATCTACTAAACATAGTTCAAAATTAGGATAAGTTTGATCCAAAACAGAATCAAAACAAGCCTCCAACTCACTTCGTTTAGCATTATAAACAGGAACAACTAAAGAAATTAAAGGTCTATATTTAAGCTTTTTTACTTTATATATATCTTTTTCATTATTCTTTATCCATCTTTGATAATCATCACTAGAAAATAATTTACTACCAATTTTTCTTTTTATTAAATAAATAGTTGTCCTATAGCCATTATTTTTTAAAGAATTTTTAAATCTTTGGATATAAGATGGTCTACTATTATTTACTACCTCTTTTTCTTCATATAAGTTATATTTTTTCTTTACAAATTCTTTAACATCTAAAGGAATATCAGGCCGTTTTAATAATCCTATTTTCCAGTATATTTCAGTATTTTTATTTTCTTTTAAATCATCCATTGTAACTTTAGCAATATATTTTATCATTCCTTTTTTAGCCGCAAACCCATCTACATTAGGAATATCACCAATTTTAATCGCTTCATCTACAGTAGGATTTTCAATTAAATTAAGAACTGGTAAAATAGCATCATCACGATTTATTTTTATATTATATTTCTCAAAAACTTCTAAAGCAAGAGAAAAATAATAATCTAAGCCTTGATATATTTTTTCTTTATAATCAAAATCCTTTTCAAAGTCTTCTAACTCATATCCTTCTTTATTTAAGGAATAATGTAAAACTGAATTATGAGGAGCGCCAAAGAATAGTTCTAAAATAACAATATTATCAATTAACTTATTACTTAATTCTAAGTTATCACCAATATTAAATAAATAAGCACTATATAATTTATTTTGTAATTGCTTCCTACTTTTAGCATTATCTAAAATACCTGTATAATAAAATTTAATTTTTTTATTAAGCTCTAAACTTTGTAATAAATTTTCTAAAAAATATTGAGAACTACCATTCCAACCACAATCAAAAAATAAGTTATCATCATCTAAACCTAATTTAGTAAAGTACTTTAAGGCCGCTTTTCTTTCTTTTTGACATACTTTTAAAACTTCTTCTGGTTTATTTTTATATAAATTATGAACTTTATCAAAATCTTCTAAATCTTTTATAATATATTTGAAATCAGAAATACCTACTTTCTTTAAATCTTCTAGTGTAAAAACTTCTTTTAAAGAAACATAATCAAGTATTTCTTCTACTGTTTGTCCAAAAGTGAATGGTGGTAAATTTTTAACTGTTTCATCATTAATTTCTGTAATTGAAGGAATTAACATAGCCCTTCTTGAAGCATAAACATAACTAACTTGCTTATCTTTCGCATATTTCTTAAATAAATGGTATAAATTATAACCATCTCTTGCTAAAAAATATATCTTTTTATCTTCTAAACTAATAAGTTCTCTAAATAAAGCCAAATATAAAAGTCCTGATTTCGCACCTAAATTAACAAAAAAGTCTTTTTGATTTAAACTAAGTAATCTACATATACCATTATGAAAAGCAAGAGCTAAATTAGAACTTTTGTTAGTTATCAAAGTATTTTTATAATGATAAACTGCTAGTCCTTTATTTTTAGCATTAACATAATCATGATCATAATTATCACCAATATGTAAAATATCGCTTGGATCTACTTTTTCTTCTTTGATAACATAATCAAATAAACTACTATCAAACTTAGCCTTCTTAACCATAGAAGATAAATAAATATGATCAAAATTCTCATATCCACACTTTTTTAGAATATCTTCAATAGTCTTTAAATCTAAATACATATCACTAGTAATTATAATTCTCTTTCCATTCTCTTTAGCAAAAGAGACAATTTCTTTTATCTCTTTATTAGGAAATAACAATTCTTTTTCTAATTTTATTTCTTCTTTTTTCAACTTATCAACATTCTTAATATCAGTAGTTTTGGAAATATAATCATATATCTCATCAAGAGTAGCATGAGGATAATTCTTCTCCTTCATTAAAATAGTACCTATTTCCGCTTGTTTTTCTTGTCTTATTTTACTAAAATTAGGAATATTTTCACTTTTTTCCATTAATTCAAACACCGCTTCAGGACGATCAACAATTCTTGTTATTAAAGTATCAAATATATCAAATGATATTACTTTACTTTTCTTAATTAATTCCTTTAAATCATCTAGCATACTAAACCTCCTCAGCGAAACCTTTTTCTAATTTTCTAAAAATAAATAATCCTAAAAAGAACAATATAACAGCGACTAATACTAAATATATAAATCCATTTAAATCAGGAACTTGATGATATAAAAAGATATTTCTATAAGCATCTATTAACTGAGTCATAGGATTCAAATATAAAATCCAACGAATTTTTTCTGGAAAAAGTGTCGCTTCATAAAGTATAGGAGTTGCATAAAACAACATATTAATAACAAATGCAATTAAATATTCTGTATCCTTAATATAGATATTAATTGCACTAAGGGCAAAAACAATTCCTAAAGTTAAAATAAATTGAATAATTGCAATTATAGGTAAAAATATTAAATGCCAACTTAACCCTACTCCACCAAATATACAAAATAAAAGGATAATAATACAACTAATTAAAAAATTAACCAAACCACTAAGGGCAACAGAAATAGGTAATATTTCTCTTGGAAAATATACTTTCTTTATAATACCCGCATTCATTCTCACCGTTATCATTCCTTGATTAATCACAGTTGTAAAAAAAGTCCAGGGAATAATACCAATTATTAAATATATTAAGTAGTTATCTGTTTGAACCCGCATAATATAAGGAAAAACAATAGCATAAACAGCAACTTGTAATAATGGATTAACAAAAGACCAAAGTACTCCTAAAAATGAGCCCTTATATTTTCCCCTAATTTCTTTTTTTACATTACTTTTAAGAAGTTCTCGATAATTATATAAATTTTTAGCTAATTGCATATTCTCCACCTCTATTTACATTCTTCTAAATACTTATCTATAACTAGATTAGCTTCTCCATCCATTTTTATATGACCATCTTTAATCCAAATAGCACGATCACATAATTTTCTTATTGAATCTAAACTATGACTAACAATAACAATCGTTTTATCGCTATGTTTAAGTTTTTCTAATTTTTCAAAACATTTATCTTGGAAATGTTGATCCCCTACTGCTAATATTTCATCAATTAAAAGAATTTCTGCATTAACATTAATCGCTACCGAAAAAGCAAGTCTCATATACATACCTGAAGAATATGTCCTAACCGGATTATCTATAAATTCTCCTAATTCTGAAAAAGCAATAATATCATCAACTTTATCATCTATTTCGCTTTTAGTTAAACCAAAGATAGAAGCATTAAAATAAATATTCTCACGTCCTGTAAAATCATCATGAAAACCAGCGCCAAGTTCAAGTAGTGAAGTTAATTTTCCAACTGTAATAATTTTCCCTTTAGTTGGATAAATAATTTTGGTCATTAATTTTAAAAGGGTACTCTTACCACTACCATTAGTCCCTACTAAAGCTACTGTTTCTCCTTTTTTTATTTCCAAATTAATATTATCTAAAACCGTTCTTTCTTCAACTTTACTTTTACTTTTCCAAAAAACTAATTGTTCCTTCAAAGTATTAGCTTTATCATAATATATCTTAAATTTTTTCGTTACATGATCTACTTTTATTGCATATTCTTTTTTAGTACTCATAACATCCTCAACTTTCTTTAATAGTATAACAATAAAACTATAATTTTACCATTTTTAATTACTAAAAGTATTATATCATGTATACTTTTAGATGTAAAACAATTATAAAGTTTAAAAATCCCTTATTTATAATGTAAACAAGGGATTTTTATATAAGTTATTTAAAGTATGATACATCTAAATCAACCGCACCATTAATACCAGCAACAGAACCACTATTACTATATTGCCACATTGCATATGTTCCAGTATAATCACTATTTTTATTAAAATCATATGTCCAATGAGCTAACCAAACATCATAATTAGACCATTTAGAAAGATCCAATTTATTAGTTAAGAAATCTTTATTAGCATAAATAGTTGGTCTATACCCATACATATTCATCCGATCAATAAAACCTTTAACAGCATCAGTTCTAGCTTCATTACTAATTTGATCAGCTCTACCATTACCATGCCCTTCAGTTGAATATTCAACATCTAAAACTATTGGCATTTTTAATCTATCTTTAAATCCTGGATTCATATTAAAGGTATTAATAACAAAATCAGCTTCTGCTACACCTTCACCATAGTTAGTCGCTTGACTAAAGAAATATACCCCCGTTTTAATGTTATTATTTGTCGCTCCATTAAAGTTGTCAATAAATCTTGCATCTAATTTCATATTACCTGCTGAAGCATATCCTCTAAAACCTATTCTTAACATTGCAAAATCAACGCCACCAGAATTTTTAACAGTATTCCAATCAATTGATCCATTATGTTCAGAAACATCAATACCAAGTTCAAAACCATCATAAATATAAATAGTTTTACTATAAGTATTAAATTCTTCGTTTAAATGATTAAAGGTTTTAATAGTTAAAGTATGATATCCAGCGGCATAATTTGTTAAATCAACTAAGGTTGAATATCCTGGTAAGGTATTAGTAGCACGTCCTCCATATCCATTAATAGCAAGTAAAACATCTTCTCTTTCATGACGATCAACTAATTCTTTTACTTCTTGATTATCAAGATAAATTTTAACAGTTGTATCTTTATCTTCACTCATCACCCAACCTCTTATAAAGAGATTATCTTTTTTATTTATATTATTAGAATTTGGAAAATCAACAGTAATTAAACTATCATATTTTTTAATATTAAATTGTTGTGTTTTTTCTTTAATAACTTCACCAGTATCTAATTTTAATTTCAAAGTTATTGTATGTTTACCATCACTTATATCAGTAGTATTATAACTATAATTAAAGTTAGGTAATAAATTGTTTTCCTTTCCACCATATTCATTATAAATACTATCTTCTATATTTCCTAAAGAACTACGTGTAATATTAGAAGCAATCAAAGTATTATCAAAATATAAATCAAGACTAGTAGATGCTGCTTCGCTTAATACATAACCATTAATATCTAAAGTAGTTTTATAAGTATTATTTGTTGGTGTTGTAATATTAATAGTACTATTATATTTTTCTAATCTAAATTTTCTTGTTTCTTCCATTATTAATTTACCAGTCTTAGAATATACACTAACTGTTAATTTATGTTCACCATCAAGATAATTACTTAAATCTATATTAGTACTATAGCCTGGAAGGGGATTATTCTCTTTTCCACCACATCCATCAATAGCCGCAAGAACATCTTCTCTTTCTTTATTAGTTATCTCCGTATTTACTTTAACATCATCAATTGCAATTTCAATATAACGATCCTTATCTTCACTCATTACCCAACCACTAATATGGAAAGAACGATTAACTTTTTTATTAGAACTAGGATCATCAATAGAAATTTTTGTTTCTGGTTTCTTTTTACTAAATTTTCTTGTTTCTTCATATAATGTTTTACCACTACTATCTTTGGCAATTACTTTTACTTCATGAGTTCCATAATCTATATTACTAACATCTAAATCTGTCATATATCCTGGATTAGTATTTATACTTGCACTACCATAACCTGTAATCGCTTGTATTACATCTGCTCTTTTATGACGATCAAATACTACTTCCTGTTTTTGATTATCAAGATATACTTCTAATGTTGGATTTTCATACTCACTCATTACCCAACCTTTTACAGTCATCTTATCATTTGTTATTTTTTCATTATTACTAGGTATATCTATTGATATCATAGTAGAAGGTGCCTTTTTATTAAACTTTCTACTTTCTTCATATAATGTTTTACCACTACTATCTTTGGCAATTACTTTTACTTCATG
>CAMMBL010000019.1 GCA_946494015.1 uncultured Mycoplasmatota bacterium
TTATAAAATAAGGGCCGGAGAGATTTTGCCTTTATAAAACTGTCAAAGTCAGGATTATAACATACAGCTTTTCTATTATAAAATATTTAATTTGCAAAAAAAGAATAAACTATTGCAAGCCTACCCTTTCTCTACTAATATCTCTATTTCTTCTTTATTGTTCTTTAGATTATCTACTACATCTTCTTCAAGTTCACCTAATTTTACTACTTCAAAAGGTGATGTATCACAATCTCCAAAAAGAATAGTAAAAGCATTCCAACCTCCAAAGTACCATATCTCATTTTTACGAGCGAATGTTTCTTTTTTACAATTTTTATCACTAGTTTTAAATGGTAATCTTGTAAAGTATTCATGTTCTGTATAGCGATAGTAAATTGCTTTGAAAGGAAGATGTTTTTCTATCTCTTTTGTAATGTCATTATCTACCATATTAGCATGAAATACTTTACCATCAATTGTTATTTTAAATCTCATTAAATCCAGTCCTCTACCCTATTTCTTGCACTATTTACAGTTGAACCTTTAACTTCAAGGCCATCTAAAACAGTCGCACCTTTACAAACTTCTTTAATCTCTTTAGGAATATTAGCAAGTCCTGAGCCTTCATGCGTTACAAATGGTCTAATTATCTTACCTGTAAAATCTCTATCTTTTAGAGCAGTTACCATTTCTTCAGGCATCTTACCACAATATACAGGTGAACCTATATAAATAACTTCATAACTTGATAAATCAGGAAGCTCTTTTACAATAGGAGCATTATGACTTCTAATTCTTTCAACTGCTTCTCTTACACAAGTTTTATAGTCACTTGCATATTTATCTTTAGGTTCTACCTTAAAAAGTTCTGCTCCTGTTAAATCTCTAATATATTCTGTAATTACCTCTGTATTACCTTTATCGATATAACCTACAGCATAATTTTCATCAGCTCTACTAAAATAAATAATTATACTTTTCTTATCTTTATAATTCTCTTTACTTTTTCCAAATAACATTAAATCACTCCTAATTACTCATTGTATCTCTCATATATTTTATTTTTAAACTACCAGATTATATTATTAACTTTTTAACATTCATTTTATTTATATCTTCTGTTAATCTTTCATATCTTACATCATAAGCATAAGACTGTGGAGGATTAAACCCATACTTTTCTTTAAGCTCTTTTAAAGAAATAAACCTCTCTAACTCATATAAATGCTTTATTTCATAAGCATATTTAGAATTCTTTAAACCTTTATTAAAATCTTCATTGCCATAACCTTCTTTGGTAATCTTATTAGGATATTTTATTATTTCTCCTAACTCTATTATATATTTAAGTTTACAAGTTGGCGATGACTCATAAACATACAAAACATCAATATGTTCTTTAGGATAATAATTTCTAAATTCATAATTTTTCTTTCCTGTAACTATTCTATTTAAATGTACTGGCTTAATACTAATATAAATTCCTTTCATAATAACACATCTCTCATATTTATAATCATTAATACTTACTTAAATCTTCACTAAGTTTACCAAGAACACTTCTTGGCCCTCTTATGGCTCTAACACCATAATCATTTAACTTCTTAAAAGTAAATTCATCATCATTATATCTTTTTAATAATTTTATTTTCATAACTTTTTTCATTGATACATTCTTATCAGCATATGGATAAGGTATATTAACTCGGGTTACACTACATTTAAACATAATACACGAATAAGGAGCTGCTATATATAAATAGATGGTATCTCCTACTAAAATATTACTAGACTGTTTCCAAATAATAGTATCAGTCTCATTAAAAGCATTAACAATATCATAATATTTAGGATTAGCAGGAACAAGCCATTCCTTTTTTCGATTAGATAGCTCATAACTAATATCAATTAGTTTCATAACTTCTTCATCAGTTAAAGAATCATCTAAAATAATACTAACCCAACTTTTCTTACTCATATGATATGCAGGATAAATACCATCATTTTTCAAATAAGTATCTACTAAATCATCTAATTTTACATTTATAACTTCAACTTCCCCATTTTCTTTAGGATCAAGTTTACTTTTATCAATATTCATAATAAGTCCAAACCATTTATTACTATTTTCATTTCTAAAAACACCAAAATTAGGACTATCTTCCCACAAGAATTCAGGTAAAACATTATATTTTTCTTTAATTAAATTACTAATTTCATTAGACTGTTGATAAATAAAATATTCTTTAGTAAAACAATTATCAGCGATATCTTCTAACACTTTAAGGAATTTCTCTTTTACTCTATTAACAAAGTCTCCTTTAACATTTTCAAGTCGAAAGTTAGTATATTCATAATCTCCATCAAGGTCATAAACTTTGCCTATAACTTTACCCTTACTATCAATAATAATATCAACTCTAAAACTATTATCCATAATTAATTTAGAATACTTATAAGTATTATTCTCTTTAACAAAGCCATAAGTAATTAATTTGTTTTTATCTAATTTTCTCTTTTTAAAGACTTCATCTTCTAACACAGCTACTCCTCCTAATAAAACTATTATATAACAAAAAGGTTCTAAGTAAAACCTAGACCTTTATTAACCTATTTTTTAAAAACAAATTGTTCAACTCTCATATGAAGATTATACTTATCTCTTAACTTAGCAATTTCTTCCATCATTTCTGTTTTATGGTGTTTATCTAAAGCTTCTTCATTTTCCCATCTATCAATTAATAAAACTGTTTCTTCATCATCCATAGGAAAGAAATACTCATATTTTAAATTACCTTCTTCATTTCTTATTCTATCAACAAGACCACTTTCTACCATTTCTTTTGCAAAAGCTCTAGCACTACCATTTTTACCTGTATAATATATATTTATTGTTAAACTCATCTTTATTCCTCCTTCAAATCCGTATAATACATAATTTCTTTATTTAAATTTTTAGCATACTCTATTTCACTTTTAGTACTACTTCCAATATAGCCATCTACATTAACAACAAAAATAGCATCACTTAACTTTATTTTTTCTTTATGCATTTTATCAATCATTAAAGCTTCTTCTAAAGTATAATCATCTTTACTATTTCTTGATAATTCATTTGGCATCAAAACACAATTACCTTCTAAAGTTAATTTTTCTGCTGCTAAAACCATCTCTTTTTTAAATTTATAACTACCACATATTGTTATTACTTTCATATTTACTCACAACTTCCTCCATTATCTTCAAAATACTTTTCTATATTTTCTACACTGTGCTCTATATTAGCATAATCTGTAATATCTTTTAAATAAATTTTCATATCTTTATTACATTCTTTACATTCAAAATAATTATCTTCTCCTATTGTAATCAAATAATTATTATCGCCAATAGAACAATTTAAATCAGCTGATACCATCTCTGTAGTTGTCTTTTGTTCATTTGGAAAAGCAGTAAATAAAACTAAAGCAATGACAAATAATATTACATAAATTATTCCTAAAACTCCTAGTACTTTTAATATTTTTATTATTATACCTGCTAACTTTTCTGTATTGCTGACTTTAGCTTCTAAAACGTTTTTAATATCATTATCAGTTAATTCATCTAAACTAACATTAAACACTTTCGATAATTCTTTAGCTTGTTTAATATCAGGAGATGTTTCACCTAATTCCCATTTAGATATTGTCTGTCTAGTAACTCCTATTTTTTCTGCTAGTGCTTCTTGAGAAAGATTATTTTTCTTTCTTAATTCTGATATTTTATTTCCTATTTCCATATTTTTCTCACCTCAGTAAAAAGTATATAAAATTAAATTATTCTAATCTACCAATATCTAATGGAACTTCCGCTATTTTTCTTAACATTGTAATTATCTTTTATCCTTCCACTCATGATATAAAATATCTTTTAAAACTAACATGGCATCAAGTTCATTATAATTATAAGTCTTTTGTAAATCATCTAACATTCTTCTAATCTCTTTAGCATACTTTTCTACATCTACTTCTTCCCTATAAGTTGCTAACACAGGATATTTACTACTCCAAGCTTTAGTCCAATTTACTTTATTTTGATTATCATCATTAGTATCTTTTATAATATTCTCAATATCTTGCATATTATTCTCCTTTTATTAACAATGTTATGAACTGTGTTTCTTCTTCCATTCTTTTATCTGTTCTAATCGTTCTTTAAATCTAACCTCTTTACCTTCCGTAGTAGGTTCATAATAGACTTTATCTTTTAAAGAAGGAGGAAGGCACTCCATAGTAGTTAGTTTATCTTTAGTATCATGTGCATACTGATAACCTTCACCATAATGTAAATCTTTCATTAGTTTAGTAGGAGCATTCCTAATATTTAAAGGGACAGGTTCTCTTAACATCTTTTTAGCATCAACGCTTGCTTTCATATAAGCAGTGTAACAAGCATTAGATTTAGGTGCTAAAGACATATAGATAACCGCTTCAGTTAAGTGGACATTACATTCAGGATAACCAATAAAGTGACATGCATGATAAACATTAATCGCCACATTTAAAGCATTAGTATCAGCAAGTCCTATATCTTCTGATGCAAATCTTGTAATTCTTCTTGCGATATATAAAGGATCTTCTCCTGCTTCTATCATTCTAGCAAGCCAGTAAATAGCAGCATCAGGATCACTATTTCGCATTGATTTATGTAAAGCTGAAATAATATTGTAATGTTCTTCCCCATTCTTATCATATAACAAAGTCTTTTTAGTTAAACATTCTTCGATTATTTCTTTAGTAACTTTAATAGAGCCATCATCCAAGACATTAGAATTAGTTACAATCATATCTAAAGCACTAAGAGCACTCCTAGCATCACCATTAGCATAACTAGCAACGATGTTTAAAAGATTATCTTCTATAATAACTTTTTCTTTACCAAAGCCTCTCTCATCAGTAATCGCTCTTTTTAAAATAACTAAAATATCATCACTAGTTAATTCTTTTAACACAAATACTCTACATCTTGAAAGTAAAGCGTTATTAATTTCAAAAGAAGGATTTTCTGTAGTCGCGCCAATTAAAACAATAGAGCCCTTTTCAACAAATGGTAAGAAAGCATCTTGTTGAGCTTTATTAAACCTGTGTATTTCATCAACAAAAACAATAGTCTTAACGCCTAATCTTTTATTAGCTTCTGCTTCTTCCATTACTTTTTTTATCTCTTTAATTCCCGATGTAACAGCAGAGAAAGTAATAAATTCTGACTTAGTCTCATTAGCGATTATTTTAGCAAGAGTAGTTTTGCCAACACCTGGTGGGCCCCAGAAAATCATTGAAGAAACATTATCACTTTCAATTATTTTTCTAAGCAATTTATCTTTACCTATCAAATGTTCTTGTCCTACAAATTCATCTAAATTAACAGGTCTCATTCTAGAAGCTAAAGGTTCATTTAAAGGATTTTCAAAAATACTTGTCTGTTCCATCTAATCACCACTTCTAGAATTATTATACTTTAGTGTGATTTATTTTACAATAAAACTTAATTCGCATTATTTACAATAATTTATTAATTTCTCAATAGTAGGATTACTATTTTTTTCAATAACCCAATACTCATTATCTTCATCAAAATTACATCTATATACATCATAAAATAAAGTATCATAATATATAACATTACCAGTAGTTGTTGTTTTCAATCTAAACATTGGAGCTTCATCATTCATTTTAACATTAAGATAATCAGTAAATAATAAAATTATCATTGCTCCTACAAATATCATAATAATTAACAATAATTTTATATACCATCTAACTACATTTATTACTCTAGCAATTCCTATCATAAATACGATTATCCCAAATAAAGAATAAATAGATCCCCAACTACTTTCGCTAGGAAAAATCATAATTGCAGATAATGAAATAAAAAGTCCAAAAACAATTAAACTTAAAGAAATAAATTTACTATATTTATTTATTCTTTTCGTAGAATAATCAATAGTATTAACAATATTTTCTTCAAATTTTTCTTGATATTTATCCATACCTATTTTTTCTCCACTTAATAATTCATTAATTGTAATATTAAGTTCATTACACAAAGGCTTAAATAATGATAAGTCAGGCATATTTCTCCCATTTTCCCAATTACTAATAGATTTTTCAGTTACACCTAACTTTTCTCCAAGTTCAGCTTGTGTCATTTTTCTTTGTTTCCGACATTTAGCAATAAACTTTCCAATTTTTTCTTGATCCATATTTTTCTCCTTTCACATTAACATCATATAATGTAAAAGTTATTTTTAACAGGAAATATTCCTAGAGTTTTACTATTTATTAAATATATTTACTTGCTTCCTTTATACTTAAATTACTCATTTTATCTTTATATTTACTTAAAAACTCTCTTACCTATAAAGGATTAGTTTTAGAATAATCTCTTAAAGCCCAACCTATCGCTTTATTAATAAAGAACTCATCACTACCAAAATTGTTAACTAATATTTTCTCTAATAATTCTGTATTAGTTTTTTCTTTTCTACACAATTGATGATCTATCGCTATTCTTCTTACCCAAAAGTCATTATCACAAGACCACTCTAGCATTAAATCATCGACTCTATTATCTTTTAGTCCTATCTCACCAATAATTCTGTCTAAAAAGTCAATTGTATCCCACCACTGTTTTATTTTTACATACTTTTTTATTTTAGGTATATCATCATAAGTTAAATAGTTATTCATAGTAATTAGATAATCAGATACTAAATATTGAAATTCTCTATGAGAATCAAGGTAACATTTATCAAGAAAATCCCAATCAACTTTTTTATTTTTCTTTTCTTCTTTAAGAAAATCTTTATATAACTTTTTTCTTTTAGGAGTAGCAAGTCCATAAAACTCAAATAAGTTTCGCATATATTTTGCCATTGCTAGAGCATTTTCTTTATCTTCATTTTGTTCAAATAGTTTTTTTATTTCTAAATACTTGTCCATAACACTCTCACTTATAACTAGAATTTTATTAATCTATTTTATAAATATAATTATCTTTTCTAGGTTTAGCTTCTATCTTCTCACAATCAGGATAACCTAATATACAGTGACCTATCCCAACGTATTCTCCAGTAATTCCTAAAGATTTTAATATCTCTTTTCCTTCTTCCGTTTCAAACTCCTCTTTCGCACGATGTATCCAACAACTTCCAAGCCCTAAAGAATGTGCTGCTAACATCATATTCTCCATAACTAGGCTACCATCATAAATATGTGTAGGAACTGTCTTATCAGCTAGTACAACAATAACAACAGGTGCCCCATAAAAAGGATCAGTGTCAACTCCCATAATCTTAGCATTTAATTTAGATAGTTTATCTCTAGTCTCTTTATTAGTAATTGCAATTATGATTGGTGACTGACTATTCATTCCAGTTGGAGCATAAGTACCAGCCTTTAAACCTTCATCTATTAACTCGCTTGGAACCATATCACTTTTATATTTTCTAATACTTCTTCTTTCAACTATATTTTTAATAACCTCATTCATAAATTATCCCTCCTAATCTAAGTATAGCATTTCTTCTAAAAGAAAAACAGAGTCAAACTATACTCTATTCTTTCTTTTACTTAGTCTTAATATTAGATAAGTTATTATAGAAAGGGATATAACAATACCAAGGATTTTCACATAAAAGATGAGAGGATTTTCTTGATAATCAAAGAACTTAAACTTATTTAATAAAAACATATCTTTAAATAACTCATTATCTATAAAAGCATAGATAACAAATATAATAAATAAAGCCATTATTAAATAATATACATATTCAAAAGTACTATTTTTCATTTTTTTAGTAAATTTAGATAGCATTATATTTAAATGAAGTCCTAAATGAATAGCCATAAGAACGAAGGCCCATGATGTAGATATCATATGTAGATTTCTTGCAAACATAGTTGTTTTTATATTTAAAAAAGAAAAGACATTTGAAGAAATAATAATACTACTAACTATAATTCCTGTCATAGCAATAAAAAGAAAAACATCTATTATAATTTGAAAAACTCTATAAAAATTATATTTACCTTTAAATAAAGTCTTATACCATTTGATATTTACAATATGATGTAAAATAAAGAAAACAAAGGTAATAACTCCTAATATTTCATGGGTTTTATTACCAGTAATATGATAACCCATTAAAATAATAAATAAGATAAACATAATAATATCAATAATTATTCTTAAATTCTTTTTCATAATTTAATTACCTATCCCATTTACTTCTAGCCATTCATCAATATCACTTTCAAGTTCACTACCTCCTGAATAATGAATGCTTAATCCTTCTCCTATTCTGGAATCCTGTGCTAACTTAGAAATATCAGTAATACTTTGACCAAAGCCACCACCGCCATGACTACAGAAAGGAATTATAACTTTATCACTAAAATCATAACTTTCTAAGAATGTAGCAATTGGCATAGGTATTGTTGCAACCACTGTTTTTAGGGTAACCAAGTAAGATAACATCATAATCATCCATATTATCAATAACTGTTGCAAGTTCTGGTCTTGCATCACTATTTAAATCTTCCTGGGCTTCATCTAATACTTCATTATAATTATCAGAATAAGGCTCTACTAACTCTAATTCTTCTACTCTTGCCCCTGTTTTTTCGCCAATAATTTCCGCCGCATTTTCGGTATTACCACTCCAAGAAAAATATACTATTAATATTCTTGAAGTATCAACACCTTCTGCTAGATGTTTTTCATTTGAAGAAATAACTCCTTCCATATTACTGGCATTTCTAGCAATTCTAAAACCTAAATTACTATCACTTTGTTCTGGTGGTAAAGAAGAACGATAGGCACTTCTTAAATGTTTAGCATAATCATTCCATCCACCACCTCTATTTACTTTTAAGGAACCAGTAGTAGGTCCTGTAGGATTATCAGTATTTTCTAAATCATAGTCACCATAATAATCATAAACCCATTCTCTGACATTTCCATGCATATTATATAAATCCCATCTATTTGGTTCAAAGCTATCAACTGCTACAGTAGTTTGGCGATACTCTCCAGGTTGTGTCTCAAGATTACCTTGGGAAAAATAGTTTTCTTCAATACCATAAGGATAATGGCCATAATAATTAGCTTCTTCATCACTTATTGATGTCTCTGTATTAAAAGGAGTAGTTGTACCGGCCCGTGCTGCATATTCCCATTCCGCTTCCGTAGGTAAACGGTATCCATTAGCACTTCTATCAAAAGAAACATTATTTTCATCAATAGTATAAACAGGCGTTAAACCCTCTTGTTCACTTAATCTATTACAATACTCTATTGCAGCATACCAACTAACAGACTCGACAGGTAAATTCTCACCTTTAAAATAACTAGGATTTTCTCCCATTACTTTTTCATATTCTTCCCCTGTAACTTCATAAGGACTAATATAAAAGTCATCTACACTAACTTCATGCTCTACTTCATCATTTTCTCGTTGCATCTCATCATTAGGACTTCCCATATTAAAAGTCCCACCTTTAATTAAAACTAGCCCATCATCTGTCTTTTCCACATTACTACTAAACGCTCTATTATTATCACTTTCTCTAAAAACAAAGAAATAAAGACCTAAAGCAATTAAAGCCAGAATAATAATACTTATAAATAATGCTATAATCTTTTTCTTCTTCATCTTAATAACCTAATCCATTTAACCAATCTACTACTTCATTTCTCGAACTTCTAGCATCACTATCATAAATAGAAAGTCCCTCAACTACATTAGCATTTGGTTCTTCATTTTTTATATTAGATAGAGTTCCTGAAAGTCCTGAACCTCCAGAAGTAACAAAAGGAGCGATAGTTTTTCCAGATAAATCATAATTATCTAAGAAACTATAAATAGCCATTGGCATATCTCCCCACCAGATAGGATAACCTAAAAAGATGGTATCATAATCATCTAAATTATCAATAGTTGTAGAAAGTTCTGGTCTAGCATTTTCACTTTGTTCTTCTTGGGCAACATCTAATAAATCGTTATAATCATCAGGATATGTTTCTTGCGTTTCTAATTTTACTATATCTCCCCCTACTTCATCATGAATAAAATTAGCGACTGCTTCTGTATTACCAGAGATAGAAAAATATAGAATTAATATATTTCCATCATTAGTAGTATCATCACTACTTACATTGTTATTATTATTTTGAACTTGGTTATTAGATCCATTATTATTGTTATTAGTAGATTCACTATTATTGTTTCCTGTAAACATATAAACTAAAATACCTACTACTGCTATAATTATAACTGCACCTATTGCCGCGATTACTTTTTTATTCATTGTTATCTCTCCTATCAACTATATTTATTATATTATTTTCTAATACAGCTTCTTTTTCTTCTTCGGTTATATTCATCTCATCTATAGCTTCCAAAATCTCTTTAGTAGCCCCAGCTGGCATAATTCCAAGAGGAGCATCTGTACCAAATACTAAATGATTAACACCAAAATAGTTAGCTGCTAACTCTAAAGCTTTCGTATTACCTAAAAGTGCTGTATCAACATAAAACTTTTTAAAATCTTCTTCTTTATCATTACCTAAAATATATTTTACTCTCCCTGCAAAGAAAGGAATCATCGCTCCAGCATGATGAACAATTATTTTCAAATTTGGATATTTCTTAAAGATTCCTTTTTCAACTATATCCATCATAGCAAGTGATAATTCATATTCCCAACTAAAGACAATATTATTATCAGGCTTTCTACTATCAAATACAGGATGTAACCAAATAGGTAAATCATATTTATTAGCATATTCAAAGATTTTAAAATAATCATCATCAGCGATACTCTTACCTAAGGCTCTTGTAAAAAGTTGAATACCAAATAATTCTTTATTTTTAAGAACTTGATTTTCTATAATATCAATTGCTCCATCAATATTATTCATAGGTATCATACAGACACCGCCATAAAATAGATCTTGATTCTCTTTTATAGTAGCGATTAATTCTTCATTCGCTTCCTTACAAAGTTCATAAGATGTCTCTTTATCTGTATAATCTTCAGGATTTACATTAACATAAGATATAATTTGCATAACATCACTAATAGAAGTTTCCCTTCTTCTTTTCATATCAGTTAATACTTCGTTGTTAATAAAAGGAATATCTTTTGGTATGTTAGGATTTATTTCTAACATCTTATGATAAAAGTTAGGTAATAAAATATGAGCGAAAGCATCTATCTTTTCCATTTAACCATCTCCTCTTATAAATTATCGTAAATTTCTTTTATTTTATTATTCAAAAACTCTGCTAATTTTTTATGACTTTCCTCTGTCAAATGAACGCCATCTACACCAACCTCTAAATCAGCATTACTTAAAAAATAGCATTTATATTTTTTAGCAATATTTTCATATATTGAATTTAACTTTTTTGACTTTTCCATTGCACCTAAATATTTATCATCTTTCTTACAATAATCTGTATATTCATTTATGACTGGTGGTGTTACTAATAATAATTTAGGATAACTTTCTTTAAATTGTGACTTTCTATTAATAATAGTTCTAACAAAATATTTTTCCAATATTTCACCAATTTCTTCAGCTGATTTATTATAAGCACTCTTTAATTCATTAGTACCGAGCATTAATATAACTAAATCTATAGGGTCATGAGTATCTAAACACGGAATTAAATAATCATAACCATTTTTACCCTCTTTTCCAGGCCTAAAATCATTAGATATTAGTGTTCTACTATTTAAACCTTCTTCAATTATTTCAAAATCATTTCCTAAGAGATTATTCAATATTTTAGTCCATCTTTTATCTTCATCATATCTTTCATGATTACTACCAGAAATATATCCCCACGTGTATTAGAATCACCATAACATAAGACTCTCTTTCTTTCCATAATTCATCTCTCCTTTTTTAAATTCTCTTTCCAAGGTTATAGGCTTCTTCCTTATAATGTTTTTCACTACTAGCCCCAGTATAGCCATACCCCTTAGCAAGTATCGTTCCTTGATTATCTAAATTTAAATAATCTATTAATATTTCAATATGCTTTTCTATCGCTTGCATTACTTGATTATCATTATTCCATGCTGTTGCAATAAAAACAGATTTCAAATGTTTTCTTTGAATTTGCCCATTTCTTGAATAAAATCTATCTATCGCACTCTTAATTTGAGCAGAAAAACCAAAGTAATAAATAGGTGTTGCAAAAACTATCATATCAGAATCCATTATCGTATCTAATATTTTAGGCATATCATCATTAAAGACACAAGGCCCACTCATTCCACAATGGTCACAGCCAATACATGGATGAATATTTAAAAATGGCATATCAAATCTTGTAATTATATAGCCATTAGACTCAGCACCTTCAATAAATTCATTTACTAAAGTATTAGAAGTTCCCTTCTTATGGGGACTACCAGTTAAAATAACAATTTTCATTTAATTACCTCCAACATATATCTAAAAATATTTATAAGTTTCTATTCTACTCTTTCAATAGTAATCGAAAAACTATCTCCTATATTTTGTAAATTCTCTATTCCAGACTCAAACTCTCCTAATTTCACAAGAGAATCTGAATATCTAAAATCTTTATAAAATATTGATAAGTTACCCCATGGTGCATAATAAGAAAAATCACATGCTTTTGGGGTATAACCACTAGGAGCATCTTCTGTTGTGAGACTTCTAGGTAAATATGCAATCTTCTCTGTATCATTAAAATCTTCAAACTCTAATGTTAAAGGAAGCATACTTAAAAGATCATTACTTGCTTTACTATTATTTAGTCTTACATAAACTTCATTATCATTAAATGACAATTTAATTCTTGCCCCTTCATTAGATATATTAGTATCAGTATTTTCATTTGTTATAGTCTGATTATTACTAGTCAGTTCCTTTTCTTGATTATTATTAAATAAACTAAAAGCCACTACTACACCTCCTATCACGATAATAATAACTAATAAAACTATCCTCTTATTCATAAACTCCTCCATTATCCAAGTAACTTTTTAATACCTGTATATGCTATTTCATAAATGGAATGATATTCATAATTAATGTCAGCTTTATCCATCGCTTCTTTCTGTTTTTTAGTAACTACAGCATAAGGATATATACCAAACATAAATGGGAAAAATGAATACAAAAATTCCGTAACTTCTTTTTCATTCATATCTTTAAAGAATTTATTAAGACAAAGTTTAACAGCATGAACTGCATCTCCATAGGCTTTTTTAAATTCTATTAATCTTTCCATTCTACTATTTTCTTCTAAATCATACATATTCATAGATAAAAGCTTTAAAAGTCTTTCTTTATGTTCAATAGTATGAGCAAGGGAAGTAGCAAAAGCATCTTTAGTCATACTATCATTATTTTCTCTTATTAAATTAAGCTCATCAGTCCACTTCTCATATTCTTTTTTAAAAACATCCAAAAATATTTCTTCTTTAGTTTCAAAATAATTATAAATAGATGGCCTTGAAAAGCTTGTATGTTCACTTATTAATTTAATAGTTATATCTTTAAAATTATACTTATCATATAATTCTTCACAAGCCTTAATTATTTCTTCTTTTCTCATATCATAATGTTCCATTAATATGCATCTCCTTTCTTGACACAGTGTCAGTTTCTAATTACATTATATTCGCATTCTGACACGATGTCAATAGTTTATTTAAAATAATAAAAAAGTATCACACTTTATGAGTGACACTTAAATATTTACTATCTTTTGATTTTACTATCATATAAATTGCCATAAGAAAGTTAATAAGACAAATAACAATACCCATACTACCAGTCATAGATGTCTTTAAATTCATATCACTTCCAAATCTATCAATCATGGCAACTTCTAAAGAAAGCATTGAAATCATCGCTACAGTTAAATTAATAAACTTACTAGCAAGTAAGATAGGATTATCACTTTTTCTATATTTTAAAGCATTAGTAATAGCAGTACCTATTAAAATAAAATCATATAGAGCAACTATATAAATAACATAACCAGCATAACTTATACTTTGATTAGTATGTAGCATTAAAACAATCATTCCTGCTAAAACAATATTTAATAACATTAAAACAATACCACAGTATTTTAACTTCTTATATTCTTTTATTCCATAAGAGTTAAAGGATTTTACTTTATATAATAAAGAAAATCTCATTATCCATAAAAGAAAATAATAAATAGCAAAAGTAATAAACCAAAACGATTTATAATAAATTCCTACAATAAGATTAAATAAAGCATAGAAAATATTTAATATTGTAGATATTAAAAGAGTTATTTTTGTAACTAAAAAGAAGTTATCTTGATAAAGATTATAAACTCTACTTTTCTTTATAAAATTATTACTAAATTTACATACCTTTATAAACCAACAGATAAAGATAATTAAAGCATAAGTAGATAAAAGATAAGAAATATAAGCAAGAAAAGTATCTTCTAAAGAATTAAGAAAAACATATATAAGAAGACCAAAACCTATATTAAATAAAAGAAAGCCAACTACTTTATTCGGAAAAAATATTTTCTTAACAATATCTTTCGTAATAACACCATCCTCATTTTTACAAATTACCTTTATAAAAATATATTTTCATTGCATCTTCACTATAAGTAGGTTTTGATATATCTATATTTAAATAATTAGCTATATAATAAATCAAATATTGACTTGCTACTAATAAGTCATACTCACATAAAATACCATCATATCTACTTTCAATTATTAAATTCATATTTCTTTTTAAGTAGTTCAACAATTTTTCTTCATAATTAGCTATATTTTTTTGTTTAAAATAAATATTTTTCTTATCACTTAAATGTTCATAATTAATAAATCTCCCATGAGAAAAGTTCTTCTTCTCATGTACTAAACAACTAAAAATTCCTGATTCTATTATTTTACTTTCTAAATCAGCTCCGGCAACACTTGTATAATCTCCTACAAAAATATTAAAGCAATTTTTCGGTTTAAAAAACTTACTTAGAAAATCTTTATTGCTATTAAAATAATCATTAAAATAGTTTTTCCAATACTTTAAAGAGTCCTTTATAAAATTATCTATGTTTTTTAACCCCTTAACCTCAAAATATAATTTCAAGAATAAACTAGATGGTGCAAGTGTTCCTTCAAAAGACAAATATCCCCTTTCTTTGGCTTTATTAGTACTTGTTCTATAAGTTATGATATTATCTTTAGATATATTAGTTTTTGTTACTATCTTCCCTACTTCACCTTTAGTTATAATATATTTTAGTTTATTATCTAATGAAAAAGTACTAACAAATAAATCATCGGTAGTTCCTGAATAAGAAAATAAGAAAATGCTATCAACTAATGAATTATTTCTATAATATGCATCTCTTGGTAATAAAGAAATGGTATTATTTCCATATAATTCATTTATAACTTTGGAAGCAAATATGGCAGCTGAAAATGACCCTCCAGTACCTAAAAATAAACTATTTTTTAAATTATGAAAATCAATTTCTTTTAGTTTTTTATAAGCATTACTATTAATAGCATTTATTACTCTAACCTCTAAATTATTAACATTTATATTACATCTTTTAATTTTCTTTCTAACAGTAACTTCAAAGTCTTCACATGTACAAACATTATTTTTCTTTTTTATTTTATATAAAGAATTAATATGTCCTCTTGCCCCGAACTTTTTAACAACTTTTCTTGTTAGTTTAGTCGCTTTCTCATACGTTTTATTAATAAAATCTTCATCTAAAAAGAAATTGTTCTTAATATATTCACAAATAAAAGTTGCAAAGAAAGCGTCCCCGGCTCCAGTAGAATCAACTTCTACTTCAGGATTATCCAATGTTTTAGTTATTTTAATATTACTATATACAAAGTCTGATCCTATCTTTCCTCTAGTGACTATCAACATCTTTGGATTAAATAATTTATAAACATCACTTATACTTTTTAAAGAAAATCTCTTCTTTAAATAATCCTCAACTCGTTCATTTAAATTTATAATATCAAACTTATTATTTATCTTTTCTAGTATTTCTTTATCAGTATAATTATCAAGTTCAAAATACTGACCTAAGTCTAACATTTTTCTATTATTACAATTATCTATAACTTTAACATTTTTATCATTTAAATTATCAAATACTAATACATCATCTGCTTTTGTATTTTTTAAAATATCATCTACATCAATTTTACTTTCTTCATACCACTTTTTCAGATTACATAGGGGACATCTCTTCTTAGATTTAAATTTTAATTTGCCATCTTCTTTAAAATAAGATACATGAAAACATCTTGTTTTTAAATCATCTAACATTTTAATATTGCTAGTATCTACTCCTATATCTTCTAAACTTTTTATAGCAATCTTTCCCATCTCATCATTACCACATACTCCAAACACACTAGTATCTAAATGCATTTTACTAATATTGGCAATAATATTATGAGATGTCATCCCCCCATTAACACCAATTAATTTACCATTTTGATAATAATAATCTGTAACTAAATCTCCTATACTTACTACTCTCATCATATATTCCTTTCTAACCATTCAAATAAATACTTATCTTTAAAAGCATGAGAACAAAGATAATGATTATCATCTTTTATAACTCTTAACTCAATATTTTCAGAACCTATTTCTTTTAATTTGTTATAGGCAGTTATGCTTTCATTAACATCTACTACATCATCTTTATCACCATGATATAACAACATTGGTTTATCTTTAATAAGTAATAAATTTTCTTTAATAGGTAACATTATCCCACCAGCGACTGATACAATACCTTTAAAAATATTAAGTCTTTCTATAATATAATTCCAAGTCCCATAACTCCCCATACTGCATCCAAGAATACAAATTCTTTCTTTATCATAATTATATCTTTCATATTCAATTTCTAAGATTTTAATAACATCTCTTAAATGATATTCCCAAAAATTATTATTTAAGCATTGGGAAGCGATTACAATATAAGGTATCTCTATTTAATTTAAATATTTAGGTAAAGCATACTTTTCTATATCTTTTATATTATCTCCTCGTTCACCTATTCCGTGTAAAAACAATAATACAGGCATTTTATCATTAATTTTATCAGGTGTATAAACAATATAATTAAAATTAATAGCATCAATTTTAATAAATCTTTCTTCTCTTTGCATATTGTCCCTCATCACTATCTAATTAACCTTTTTCTATATTTAACTACTTCACTATTCTCGTCATAATCGCCATTTTTTAATAAACATTCCAATATCTTTTTTCTGTTTAAATCAAATACACCTAAAGAATCTTCATATGGATCTAAACTATTTGGATCTCTATAACTATAAGGGCTAGGAAAATATAAGCCTTGAATAAAATCGAAAAAATATCTATAATCTACCGCCCCATGATTAGGCATAAACATCTGATTAATTCTATTTACTCCTGGATACCTAACAACCATTATGTTATCAACATCAATATCAATATCATACAAAGAAGAAATAGCAAGTTGCATCGTTTTACCTGTTAATAAATTATCATCTAACAAAACATACTTCTTATCTTTATCTATCCCATACAATTTAATACTGCCATTTTCAAAAATATCAAAGTATCTTAAGTCAACTGACTGTTTTCTAGAATATCCTGTAACACTTTTATTAAATTTCAAAATAGATACATCCTCTATCTTGTAGTCTAAAATTTTCATTAATATCGGAAGCTCTATACCGCCATAAGCTAAACCACACATTCCTTTGCTAGACATACCTTTATTCTTTCTTAAAGTTAAATAACATGTTATAAAATTTTCTGCAAAATTATCTATTTCCCTATAAGCTCTAAATTCTTTAGAATAGTTATCCCTTTCTGCTGCTTTAGCAAAAGATGAGTTAAATCTTCTTGTAAGCTTTATTACTTCATTGCATAAAGAAGAAATATCACTATTGTTAATTATATAATCTTTATTAAAACTAATATTACACATTAAAGTATCAGTTTTTATTAAATTTCTATATATTTGATAAATTAAGGTTTCACTTTTTAAATTATTTAAATTAATAAGTAAATTATAATTTAACTTTTTATTAACTATTTGTTGATTTAATAAGACAAGCAAATAATTTCTAATATTATCAATTATTCCTAAAATCATTTTAACATTAGTAATGTTATTAAAATCAATATTATTATCAAGAGTATCTTTTGCATCTTTTAAAAACATCTCATTATTATCTAACCATTCAAAGACCATATCTTTTGTTGTTATATCTTCATACGTATCCGTGTTATAAATTCTTTTTGAAAGAAAATAATAATAAACTTTTGAACCTCTTAAAAGAAGGTTACAATCATCAAATAGAGCATAATATAGAATTCTATCATAACATTTTGACCAAAATTTCTTTAAAGGATTTTCATTATCCATACTAATCCATTCATACATAGGTATTTTTATACTGCCACTAGAAATATCATATAAATCATAAATACCTTCAACAAGTTCAAACTTATTATTAATAGCAGAATTAAATATAGATATATTTTTATTTTTTCCTAGAGTCATCTGCTTTTCTATTTTAGAATAATCTTTAATATATTTTTCTATTGTCGCATGTTCCAAACAAATTGTAGGCAATAATTTAACTTGATTTAATAAATATAGTGTTGCTTCTGTTCCTGTTAATATATTGCCATTATTATCAATAACTGGAAAACATTTATCTTTTGCCTTGCTAATTTTAAGAACACTAAAGCCTTCTTTACAATTTAACATTGAATAATCATTACCAGTTTCATCTCCACAATCGCCAATTCTTAACATTGAGTTTTGCGGTATCCCAATTATTCTTTCAGTTACTTCAACAGCTAAACTTTTAGTAGAAGTACCTATTTGTAGAATTTGTTTTCCTTCATGTAATCCTAAAGTTAAATTTAAATTTTTATAGTCTTTATTTTTTAATAAACTATTAATTAACTCTAGTAACATCTCAACTATTTTTTCATCCTTAGTTTTAACAGATAATCTAATATTAATAATGTTATTATTTTTAAAATCTTTTGAATAGGTAATATTACAATACTTCTCTAATATAGTATTTTTTAATGTATTTTTAATAAGATTATCAAACTTATTCAACTTTTTCAAATCTTCTTCTTTACTTATATATCTATTAACATCAAATATTTTTTTACTATCTTTATTTGTTAAAAAAAGTCTAGCTCCATCATTAGTAAGAGCATACATTTTTAATAATTGTTTATTAGTAATACCATAATTATTTTTCAGATCATAGACTACATCTTCTAACAAATCATTTAATCCAGTTTCTCCTCTACCAGTAATAAACACAATTGGAATATGTCTTTTAAGTATACCTGCTAACATTGGTAACACGTTTTTATCTATTCTGGTTGAATTATCTATAGTCAAAGTTCCATCAATATCAAAACAAACTGCATTATACTTTTGTCTTAAAGCTTCCTTATAATTCTCTAATAATTCTTTATCTATCATAATGTGCCTCTTATAGAACTTTTCTTAAAGTCTTTATTGTTTGAAACTTTTCGTTAATATCATTATTTTTATTAAAATAGATGCCTGTACCACCATTCATTTCCCAATCACTCAAATTTTTAATACTATCATCAATTAAAGTTTCTCCTTTGTTAGGTAAATATATGTCACTTTTTTTAACATGTGGGGGAGTAAATAATATAGGAACTATTATATTATGGCTTCTTAAAAATTCAACTTTAGCTTGCATTTCTATTAAAGTATGTATTTTAGTTAAAATGGATATATCTTTACCTTTTTCTTGACCTTCTAATATACAGTTAATAGCATCATTAATTATTATAGACTCATCTAATAATTGAAACCAGTCTATTTTTTCAAAAAACTCATTCCAACTAATACCATTATCTTTTTCTCTTTTTTTAATAATCCTATCTTCACTATCTACTATAACGCCATCAAAATCAATAAATATCTTTTTATCAAGCATATTATCACCTCTTGATTATATAATACCACATATATAGGAAATATATTGTCTTTATTATTTTTTGTTAATTTTAATTCTATTTAATTCAAAATGTCTTATATCATTTCTAAGTTCACAAAAAGCGGTAACATAAATTTTATCATTATATTTAAAAAACTGAATCGGATATATATACCTTTCTTGCCACTCTTGATCTAAATTCTCATATAAAACTAATACTTTATTCTTATTATTTACTGCTTCATTCAACAAATAGTAAACTCTAGAACTATCTTTAACAGAATTATCTAAAAAATATTTACTTTTTTCTTCAAAAATATCATTTTCCTGCCTAATTTTATTAATTAGATTTTTGTATTTATCGATATAAATGTAATTATATCCTTGCAAAATTTTATAAATACTATCTAATAATTCTATATCATACTTATTAAATAAATTATATTGACTTGCACAATTAATAATATAATACCCACCATTTGGTCCCATAAATGTTTCAATAGGAATACCAGCGCTTTCTAATTCTGCTTTATAATATCTAACCATTCTCGCTGTTATTCCTAATTTTTCTGAAAGTTCTTTTACAGTATATTTATTACCTGTATTTAAATAATTAAGCATCAAAATAGCATTAGAAATTTTTCCCATAGATCATCACTCCCAAGATATAAAAGCTTATTACACTATTAATATATCAATCACTATATCAAATTGTCTATAGATAATTACCTTATTTTAACTTACATCATCATAGCATTAATATCTTGGATTATTTACCTTATTCCAAAAAAGTGTCCATTTCCAGTTTTTTGGAATAGAATTGTAACTTTATTAAAAAGGCATAAAAGTAAAAACTGATAGATTTTATAATTTATCAGTTTTTAAACTTCTTTACCCTTTATTCCCTTTTAAATAAGAATATATTGGATAATTAAGAACACAGATCAATAGTCCTATTCCACCTACTACTATACCAATTAACATATCAGTTCCTTCAGGATTATCTACCATAACTCTACTCATGCCAAAGCCCATAACTAAGGCTCCTACTACCCCAATTATCCAAGTAAAAACTATCCCCCAATTTATTTTATCATGTACTTTTTTAGGATGAGAATTCCTATAAACAGGAATTATACAAAGTAAAACAATAAAGCCTAAAATACTAACAACAACACCTACATTAAATAAATCCCATTCTGGTATTAAGCACATACACATACCAACAGCAAAGATTAAACCACCAATAGTACCTAGAATAATTTCCAATAATGTATCTTTCTTCATAATTTACCTCCTACTTTTCAATATTATTATTTCTTCTCATTTTTTCTTCTTCTTTTAATCTAGCCTTTGCATCACTAACTGTTTCCCCATCTTTAGTTAGAAATTCTTCAACAAATTTATCTTCTATTTTAGTGTAACCTTCAACGATACTATCACTCATTTTTTTAAATCCAGTTGTAACTCCTTCGGCAATTTTTTCGTTAACTTTAACTAATTTTGATTTAGCCATAATAATTCTCCTTTCCTTTAAACAACACTTGTTGTTTTTTTACAATTTAAGTATAATATTTATAAATATTGAAAACAATCATCATTTAAAAGACATTTGTTGGAATAAAGGAGCTAATCTGAAAAATAAAACTAAATTTATTTTAGGGAAAAACCTAAAAAAAGGGCAG
>CAMMBL010000020.1 GCA_946494015.1 uncultured Mycoplasmatota bacterium
ATTATCAATTCCTTGTATCAAATTATTGTCTACCAACACTATTTGACAAAGAACCCTTACTTAGAACGTCCTTTAAACTCATTAATCATCTGTTCAGAAGCTGTTATAGACTCTTTATAATCACTTATAGCTTCCCTATTAGTTCTAATTTCTTCTTCGCCACTTTTAATCTTAGTATCAACACTATTAATTTCAGCCATTAATTCAGCCAAAGCTTGTTTTTGTTTAGCAATATAATTATTACGATATTCAATTTTAGCAAGTTCAGCTTCTGCCTTTTTCTTATCAGCTTCTTCTTTAGCCTCTTTCTTTTCTTCCTCTGTTTTTTGTCTTTCAGCATCTACTTCACTAGCTTTAGCTTTTTTACCAGCTAACTCATCCTGAGCTTTCTTCATTTCTTCTTTTAATCTTATTACTTCAGGATCATCATCAATACCAAAGTCATCAGCATTATCAGTCTCAGTTTTAATACTAGTATCCTTACCACTAGTATCTTCTCTAAGAGAAGCATCAAAATTTATACTAGAACTAGAAAAATCAATTCCTGGAAATGGATTAAGTTCACGATTTTCTCCAGTTTTTTCAACTTCTTGCTCAGTAGTTACACCGACATTAGTATCATTATTAGTAAAAATTGGATCATTAGAAGTTTCCTTAACCTCAGTATTTTCATTTTTAGAATTAGTTTCACTTGAACTAGGGCTATCTAAAATAACTTCACTATTATCAAAATCAGGGAAAGCATCTTTTACATCAGTTGCAGTTACTTCACTATTTTTTAAATTATCTAAATTCTTTTTAGCTGTTGATGTAATTGTTTTATTGAAAGAATCAAAATTAGAAGGATTAAGATTACTTTCAGCATATTCAGCAAAAGAAACTTTTTCTTTATTTTTATCATCCGTAACAGGAACATTTAAAACCTTTTCAACTTCTTTTTTAATAGCATCTTTATCAACATTAGAAAATACACTTGCTTTATCAGTCGCTTCAGCAAAAGTATTATTAATTTCTGAATAACTAATATTATCACCTGATAAATCTAAAGTACCTACACTCATAAGTTCATCAAGATTTGCTTGTGGTAAAGCTAACAATTTTTTAGCAACATCATACATTCTGCTATATTTATTAACAAACTCATCATAATTATTAGATAAAACCTCAAAATCATTATTATATTTTTTTAATTTATCTATTAATCGTGCTTTTTCTTTCTTAGATAGTTCCCCACTAGCAATACTAGCTTTTGTATCAACTACTTCATCTTCTTTTCTATCCAATTCTTCTTCCATAAAAACTTTCATAATGTCCAAAAACGCCACTCGAGATGCAAGCTGCAATTTTAACTTATTACTATTCTTACCAATGACATCGCCACTAACTCTTACAATTTTAAACTCCTCATTGTCTAACTTTTCTGCCATAAATATTCGCCTCCATACTAATTAAAAGTTTAATCTTTTTTTGATAATTTTCTTAAAACATCCTTAACTCTATTCCATTCATCTTCATCATCTATACCATAAAGTTTTGGAGTACCTTCACTTCTATCTACTTGAGAAACATAAACAGTAACATTACCATTATCATCCTTCTCATTTTTTGTATAAACAACGTATTCTTTTTTTGTATCTTTAAATTCAAAAGCAATAACTACTTCTACTTCATCGATAGAACCATCTTCTCCAATAACTGACATTGTCATTTTCTTTTTATCATTCATCCTTATTTCCTCCCTTTACTATTCTATAAACAAGTTTATCACAAAAAAAAAGAAATAAAAAGACTATTTTTATTCTTTTTACTATTTTATGTAAAAAAATTATTTAATTTTCTCTAAAAGAAACGTTTTAGAACCAAAAGCACAATAATGTTTTATATAATCATCTAAATATTTAATATCATTAATAGTCTTTACTTTTTTATTATCACTAGAATAAAATCCTTTTAATCTAATATGATCATAAGCATAATCAGCCAAAACAAAATCAAACGGCAAAAAATAATCCGTAAAAAACGTTTTAACTTCATCATAATCAAAGTTATCTTTTCCTGATACAATTTTATATTTATTATTTAACAACTCTATCATAATTAACTTTCTCCCTAATAAAATTATAACACAAATTAATTAATTTAAATATATTTAATCATAAGTAAAAATACTAGAAGTAGAAGTAAAAGCACCATTATAATAAATAGGAACCTGTCCTTGAACAACTTGTGTTGCCAAATTAATAGTTGTCTTAATAGGAATACTTTTGGCTGAATGAGGCATAGTTATTTTTTCTTTTATTGTAACTTCAACCCCTATTTCAATTAAAGCACTATTAACTCCATATTCCTTAACATTAGTAACCAAATTACTACTAACTGTTCCTATAAAAGAAAATCTAATCGGAATACTAGCCGTAAAATTAACAAGTAAAGCATTATTAAGTAAAACTCCAAGAGGAATATCACAAACAATTCCATCTTTCAAATATGTTAATCTTGTCCCCTTAAGAGAATCAGATAACTCTAAATCATTACTCTTACCAGCTTCTAAATCGCTAAGTCTTTTAAGAGCTTTTTTATTAATTTTTTTTAATAATTGATTAGTCACTTTAGAATCAAAATCAATCATAGCAATATTCCCATTGCTATCTTTTATAATTTCAAAAAATTTATTATCAAAAAAATCATCATCAACATCTATAACATCATTTAAAATTACATTAGCAATTCGTTCTGTTTCCACAGTAGCATAATTAACAATTACCTTCTCTAATTTTTTAGATGAAGATAATATTAATATAAAACTACAAACAAGTGAACTAAACAATAAAAATATAAATATGTATATATGTTTTCTATCCATATCAAAACACCTAATTAAATCTCACTAATATTACATCTTCCCCTATTCTTTCAATCATCTTCCATTCAATTTCTGTATCTTCTCCTTTTCCAAAAGACATAAATTTTCCCTTATTTTCCACAATTAAACTAATAATACTACCACTTTTCTCATCAACTTTAACATCAATAATATTTCCAATATTTCTACCATCTAAAATATTAACAATATCCTTACTTTGCAAATCAGAAAGTCTCATATTAATCACCAACATTACTACTTTAAGATTATGTAAAAAAAGAAAACTCTATGCTTTTTAACGCAAAGTTTTCTTTAATTGTTTAATAGCATTCTTTTCTAATCTTGATACTTGAGCCTGACTAATATCCATATCTAAAGCTATTTCCATTTGCGTTTTCCCTACCATATATCTTTCATTTAAAATATATTTTTCTCTATCATTTAAAGAATTAACAGCATCATTAGTAGCTAATCTGTTTTCAACAACAAAACCAGTTTCTTTTTTATCTTCTATTTGATCATACAAATAAATTGTATCACCACCATCATTATAAATTGGTTCAAACATAGAAACAGGATCTTTTAAAGATTCAAGTGCAAAAATAACATCATAATCAGTAACACCCAATTTTTTAGCAACTTCTTCAACCGCTAACTCCTCTCCATTTTCCATAAAATATTCTTCTTTAAGCCTTAAAGACTTATAAGCTAAATCTCTTGTAGATCTACTTACTCTAATACTATTATTATCTCTTAAATATCGTTTTATCTCTCCTAAAATCATTGGTACAGCATAAGTTGAAAATTTAACTTCATGAGAAAGATTAAAATTATCTATCGCTTTAACTAAACCAATACATCCAACTTGAAATAAATCATCTAAATTTTCATTTCTGCTATTTACTTTTCTCAAAGTACTAAGAACTAATTTTAAATTACCACTAACCAAATCATTCTTAGCAGTAATATCCCCTTGCTGCATTTTTATAAATAACTGTTTCATCTCATCATTAGTCAAAACTTTTAACTCTGAAGTTTTAACACCACTTATCAAAACTTTATTATTAGCCATTTAATCATCTCCTAACTTAGTAATGATTAAATAACCAACTTTTTATACAAAAAGATTAATAACGATCCAAAAAAGAAATAACCTGATCATTATCTTGATAACTTAAAATAGTTTCTAAATTAACTTTCTCAGTACTTTTAAAAATATTATTATCAATAACATCACTTTTTTTTCTAAGCTCATTAAGTAGTTTTTTCATTTCCAAACGTTTAGAATTATTCTTAGCATCCTCATTTTCTGTAAATTTGCAAGCACAATTTATAAAGGTATAACCATTATATTGCCAAAATCTCTTAATAGATTCTTCTCTTACTAGATAAAGAGGTCTAATAAGTTCCATATCTTTAAAGTTAGTGCTATGTAATTTAGGTAACATAGTTTTAAATTCTCCCCCATAAAACATTGATAAAAGAATTGTTTCAATTACATCATCAAAGTGATGACCTAAAGCAATTTTATTACATCCTAAATCTTTAGCAGTCTTATAAAGAAAACCTCTACGCATTCTTGCACACATATAACAAGGATGATCTTTATCTAATTTGTTAGCAACTTCAAAGATATCAGAATTAAATATTTTATAGTCAATACCTAAAGATTCCAAATTATCTTTTACTACTTTTAAAGTTTCTTCTTTATATCCCGGATTCATAACAATATATGACAATTGAAATTTATATTTCCCATGGCGTTGTAATTCTTCTAAACATTTAGCAAGTAAAAAAGAGTCTTTCCCTCCAGAAATACAAACAGCGATATGATCATTTTCATTTACAAGAGAATAATCTCTAACTGCTTTCATAAATTTACGCCAGATATCTTTACGAAATTTTGTTATAAGACTATGTTCTACTTGATTTTTACTTTTCATTTTTAAACACCTTCTTAAATGATGTAGGGACACTACTTTCAAAAGTATAAGTTTTATTATTAAGAGGATTAATTATAATTAATTTACTAGCATGTAAACATAGTCTATTAGATTTATTACCCCCATACTTTTTATCTCCTACTATAGGACATCCTAAATGATTTAAGACTACTCTTATCTGATTACGTCTTCCTGTTTTAATATTAACTTTAACAAGAGAATATTTATTGTTCTTATTAATTGTTTTGATGGAAGTAATAGCAAGCTTACCTTCTTTTTTGTTAGTAACAATAACTTTGTCTGGTCCTACTTCTTTTAGATAACAAGTATAGTCATCTATATCTTTTACATTACCTGTTACTAAAGCGATATATTCTCTTGTTTTTACATATTTATCCCAATTATTTTGTAAAAGATTTTTTAAAGTATTATCTTTTACAAAGACTAAAACTCCTGATGTATCTTTATCAAGACGATGTAAGACAAAGATTTTATCAGACTTCTTTCTATTTTTAATAAATTCTCTAACATAGTGATAGACGGTCTTTTCTTTTTCTTTAGTAGTACTTATTGATAATAGACCTGCAGGTTTATTTATTACAAAGAAATATTCATCTTCATAAATGATATCAAGATTACTTTTCTTATGAGTTTTATTAGTCTTACTAAGTTCAATAACATCATTTTTCTTAACAATTGTATTATACTTAGTTACAACTTTACCATTAACTAGAACTCCTCCATCTTTTAGATAATTCTTTATCTTTTTCTTACTTAAGTCCTTAAATAAAATAAATAATGTATCTAATAATTCACCTTTTTCTTTAACAGTGCCTTTCATTAATACCACACTTCCCTTCAAAATACGGTATTATTTTATCATGCCAAAAGAAAAAAGTCTATCACTAGACTTTAATCAAATAAGTTATTGAATTTATATTTAAAGACACGATAAGCATATTTCTTAGAGTTGTAATTAAATTGTCTAATTAAATTACCATCGTTATCATATTCACCAAAGGAGTTATCTTTACCACTACCTACAACGATATTACCATCATCATCTAATATTTCAACATCACTTACTATGCTCGAGTAAGGAATGGAAAAACTCTTAACTAATTCATATGTCTTATCATTTTCATTAACTTTATATTGATAGAAATATGATGTTTCTCCCTCGTTATAAGTACCAATACCAGGATAATTAGACCAATCAAAGTTAGGCCTTGTTCTAGCACCTTGGTAATTGTTGTTAAACATATATAAGTAATATTCCCCATCGTCTAAGTCGTCATCTGTATAATAAGTAATACTATGTTGTCCAGCTTGGGAAACAAAGTCTCCTACTTTTTCATATAATAAATCACCATATGAAGTATCTTCTGTAACAGATTCATCTGTTAATAAGTATTTAACACTAGGGTCAGTATAAGCATTACTAATATAGATTATGGTACTTAACTCTCTTGAACTTAAAACAATATCATTACCTATCAAAGATAAGCTATTTAAGTGAATCCAGTCAAGTTCATAACCACCATAAGTATTTTTACCTTCAGGTTTAACAGCATTTAAGTAAAACTCTGGTAATAGGTCTTTCATATCAAGTATCTTTTCAACATTACCACTATCTAAATCAACAGTAATTATAGCATCTTCAATAGTATCAGCACCATTCTCATTAACCAAAATAACAAAACGATTATTATCTTCATCATATACCATATCATGATGCATTGTATAATTACCTAAATCATAAAACTTCTCTATCTTACCAAATTTATTTACTTTAACTATACCTTTTTTATTATAAGCATAATACATATAATTGCCATCAAAAATAATACGATCAGCTCTATAACTATCTAAAACAAATTCTTCTCTTAGTACTCCTTCATTATCATATAGATAAATATTAGAATTATAATTTTTATCATGTCCCAAAACAGCATAAAGTCCATCAGTTAACTCATCTGCACTCTCATTACCATCTACTACTTCTAGCTTGCTATCTATATCTCCAGTTATTTTAGGAGTTGTAATAGTGTAGCTTTTTTCTTTTTCGTCACCATTACTTCCTGTTTCTATTAAAGTTAGAGTATTAACTTCACCTGGAACAAAACCAATTAATTGATACTCTTTAGTTTTATTAAGATCACTTGTTAAAGTTTCTTTAAAATCACTATAACCATCTGTTTTAATAGTATAATCTAATTTACTATCATTATCACTAGTATAATAGATATAATAAGATAGATTGCCTGTACCATAAGGATTATAAATTATAAGTGGTGAATCTAATGAATAATCAGCTTGATCTTTCAATTCTTCTATTTTTTTCTCAATTACATCTTGATAATTAATAGTAAAAATAGATATTTTCTCATCTTTTTTTACTTCATATACACCTTCACTATTTTTTTCTAATGAAATATTTTGGCTTAGCCAACTAGGATCATTTAATAAATTATCTTTATATTTATCATAAGCTCTAAAACCAAGATAAACAATTCCAGCAATTACAGCTATAACAACAATAAGAACTAATAGTTTTTTCCAATTTGTTTTAAAAAACTGCCCAATTTTTTTCATAATCATTTCCTCCTAATTACTAATTTAACTATAGTTTGTGAAATCTATATGAAAATTATTTGTCTTTTTTTTAAAAAAAGACTTGATTTAATAAAAGTTATTTGCTATTCTAATATTGCTAAATGAAAAAAGCAAAAAACACTTGCATTTATGAAAAGATTAGTGTAAAATGTAAATGTGTTACAAATGGGCCTGTAGCTCAGTTGGTTAGAGCGCAGGTTTGATAAACCTGAGGTCACAGGTTCAAGCCCTGTCAGGCCCACCATATAATATTAGACGCCTCAATAGCTCAGTTGGTTAGAGCACTTGACTGTTAATCAAGGGGTCCTAGGTTCAAGTCCTAGTTGAGGCGCCATTTATTTTTTATATATACAGGTATAAATAAACCATATATGGCCAGTTGGTGAAGCGGCTTAACACACTACCCTTTCACGGTAGCATTCACGGATTCGAATTCCGTACTGGTCACCAAAAGAAATTCAAGTTCCTCGTGAAAGGGGAACTTTTCTTATCTTAAATTTATTTTATTATTGACATTTATATTTCTTTACGGTAATATTATAAATGTCAATGACTAAAGCGTCTGGAGACATACTCAAGAGGCTGAAGAGGCGCCCCTGCTAAGGGTGTAGAGCGGGCAACTGCTGCGAGGGTTCAAATCCCTCTGTCTCCGCCATTAATAAAAATAACTTATCAACCTAGATTGATAAGTTTTTATTTTGTCTAATTTTTTCAATATCTTCTAAAAGCTTATACCACTTAATCCCCAAAATATATTTAGTTATTTCATTATTACGGCCTTTAGAAGTAAAAATAAGATGGGAAAAATGAATAGTTGAAGATGGCTCTAATTTACTCATTAACAATACTTCAACTACTTCATCTTTCGTTATATACGTAAAATCATCAATAGTACCATGAATTAAAATATCAGTTCTACCTATAACAAATCTATTTATAAGTTTTATCAACAATTCTTCATTTTTAATAAAATATTTATTAACCTTTGCAATCTTTCTTTTTATTTTTAACTTATAATCAGGAAAAGTAATCTTCCTTATTCCTGTACCATCAACAGTACCATCAGCAAAAAAATACTCTAATATAATATTTGTAATCTTTAAAGGAACACCCTCTTTTTCTAAATAATTAATAAAATTATAAATATATTCACTATGCATGGTATTATCTTTCCCCATCTTAATACTTATAGATTTTTTTTCATTATTAATTTTTATCCATATATCCTCCTTTTCTTTATTTAAGTTAACAAAACAAGTAATCAACATATCATCACTAACATTAGAAAAATTATTTTCTAAAAAGCTTTTAAACATAGTATTAACATCTCCTACTTTTTTATTATTAAGATAATGGAAAAAATCCCATTCATTTTGAAAACCATAATTTTTTGTTATAAAATCACCTCCTACTATAATAATTAACCAAAAAAGAAAAAATGCTCTAGAATTTTCTAAGCATTTATTTTAAGTTTTTTAACTATCAGATCTACTAACATTTCAAATAATTTATATAATTGATGAGATACAAACATCAATATAAAAGTTATAGAAACCATTAAAAAGTCAAAATGGGTAATAGAAAATAATGTTTTTAAATTAAAAATACAGTAAACAAATAAATAAAACATCAAAGCAAACAAAATTAATCTAATTCTATTAAAAGGCTGACACACTTTATATAAAAGAATAAATGATACATAACCTGTAATAGTTAAAGACAAAGTTGATACTTTAGCATAAGTAAGCCCTATTGCACTACCAAATAAAGTAATTAAAACAATGTTAAAAACAATAACAAAGGCTGGCGGAGCCGCTTTTTTTAAAACATTAACAAGAAAATTTCCTTTAACTAAGTCTTTATTTGGTTCAAGAGCTAAAATAAAAGATGGTATTCCAATTGTTACAACGCTTGATAAAGTAAGTTGAACTGGAATAAAGGGATATGATTCTTCTAAGAATAAAAAGATAAAAGCAAGTAATCCCGCATAAATAGTTTTAACAAGAAAAAGTGATGCTGATCTTTGTAAATTATTAATACTCCTTCTTCCTTCTAAAACCACACTTGGCATAGCATCAAAATTAGAATCTAACAAAACAAGTTGTGATACACTTCTAGCAGCATCAGTACCACTAGCCATAGCAATTGAACAATCAGCTTCTTTTAACGCCAAGCAATCATTAACACCATCACCAGTCATAGCCACAGTATTACCAGCATCCTTTAAAGCTTTAATTAAAATATGCTTCTCCTCAGGTTTAACTCTCCCAAAAACATCATACTTTAAAGCCGCCTTTTTAATTTCATCTTCACTTTTTAATTGCGACAAATCAATAGCTTTTAAATTATCACCAACTTTAGCACGTTTAGCAATACTTAAAACTGTATTTTTATTATCACCAGAAATAATCTTAACCTTAACACCTTGCTCTTTAAAATAATTAATAGTATCACTTGCTTCTTTTCTAATTTTATCTTGCAATAATACATAACCTAATAAAAGTTGTTTCTCATTTTTCTTTTTATAGTTATCAACTTCAACAACAGCTACTACTCTACTATCACTAGTTAAAGTATTAACTTCCTCACTATATTGATCATAATTTTTCAAAACAAATTCAGGAGCCCCTATAAAAATAGCTTTATTATTAGACAAAATAAGCCCAGAACATTTAGTAGTAGAATTAAAAGGTATAATCTTTGTATATTCTAAAGCTTTTTTACTATAAAATGCTTTTTTTAAAGCTTTAGCTGTTGAATTATCATCATTAATAATATGAACAACTTGTCCCAATAAATTTTTCAATTCAGTTTGTGATATATTCTTATTAATAATATCTTTAACTTCCATAATACCCTCTGTTATAGTTCCCGTTTTATCAAGACAAATAACATTAACTCTAGCTAAAGTTTCAATACAATACAAATCTTGAACCAATACTTTTTTCTTTGATAATCTAATAACACTAACAGCAAATACAGTACTAGTTAATAATACTAATCCTTCAGGAATCATTCCAATCAAAGCTGCAACTGTATTAACTACAGCATTTTCAATAGTATTATTTGGTATAAATAATTGTCTTGCAAATAAAAGTATCCCAAGTGGAACAATAACAAAAGAAATAGTTTTAACAATCTTATTTAAGCTTCTCATAATTTCACTAGAAACTTCTTTAATATATTTAGTATCACTACTAATTTTAGCCGTATAATTATCATAACCAATATGCTCAACTTGGCAAATACAATTACCACTAACAATAAAGCTACCAGACAAAAGCATATCCCCTTCTTTTTTTAAAATATTTTCTTCTTCCCCTGTAATAAATGACTCATCTACTAGAACTTCTCCTTTTTTAATAATTGAATCAACTACTATTTGATTTCCACTAGTAAATTTAACAACATCATCAAGAACAATCTCATCTAATAAAAGTTCTACTTCCTTACCATCCCTAATTACTCTAATCTTATGTTCAGAAATAACTGATAACTTATCAATAGTATATTTAGATCTCAATTCTTGAAAAGTACTAATAAGAGTATTTAAAACTATTATAATAATGAAAGTTAAATTTTTATAAGAACCTACAGAAATAATAGCAATCGCTAATATAATATTAATAATATTAAATAAGGTTATAGCATTTTCTTTAACAATTTCTTTAACACTCTTTGTCTTAACATCAGTATCAAAATTAACTAAATTATCATTATATCTTTCTAAAACTTCTTTTTTAGATAATCCTTTATCTAAACTAGGTTTATATCTTTTAACTTTACTTTTCATAACAACACCTACACTTCTATTTAATAATAACACATTTTTTAAGTGTATGATATAATTAAAGAAGAAAGAAGGAATTTTATGAAAAACTTTTTTAACTGGGTATTAACAATTGCCATCTTTATTACTAGCATGGTTACAATATTTATTTTAACAGTTGGGTCTTTAACAACCAAAGAAAGTACCAAAACTATTATTGATAACATTGATTATAATGAAGTAATAAAAGAATTTGAAAGCTCAGATTATGGAAATTATATTTATGAATATGCAAATAATCATGGTATTGACAAAGACCAAATTAATTCATTACTTCAATCAAATGAAACTAAAGAATATAGTAATGAAATAATCCAAGGAATTATTAATTCTTATTTAAATAATCAAGATATAAAAATAAGTAATAAAACTAAAGAGTATATCAACAAGATTAACAATAAATATAAGCTTAATCTTGATGATAATAGTAAAAAAGAAATAGAAGATTATACTAATAACTTTATTGAAGGAACATTAAATAGTGAAATAAAAAATACTTACAACAATTCTGAGATTGAAAATGAAGGACAACAAGCACTAATATCTATTATTAAAACTTGTCAAGATAACAGTCTACATACTACACTTTATACAATTATAACTATATTAGTAATCTGTTTATTTTTAAACACTCTAAAAAAGAAAAATTTTTTAGAATATATTGGTATAGTCTTTATAACCATAGGAATTTTCACCCTATTACTTAATGGTATAATTTCATTATTAACTAAAGATACAACTAGCTTTTTAGCAAGTGCCAAAGTAATACTATTACCTATTACCAATAATTTTTATCTTATAAGTTTAATAAGTATCATTCTTAGTATTGTCTTCTTTATTATTCAACATCTAATTAATAAACATCAAAATAAAGAAGTTGTTCCTTTTTAATCTATGAGTAAATCTCCCAAGAAAAAATAAAAAATACTTTCTTTTTTTTAGGTTATATGCTATATTATAGAAGTAATTAATTTTATTGGGACGTTAGCTCAGTTGGTAGAGCAACTGACTCTTAATCAGTGGGTCTAGGGTTCGAATCCCTAACGTCCCACCAAAAGAATACTAAACTCGGGCATTCATGTTCCGAGTTTTAATGTTTCATTTTATATATTAATTACAATATATTATAATGAGGAGCCGATCTAATGAAACTAAGCAATCTAAATATTAAAAAAATAAACTTTAATGATATTGATAAAAATTACTCTGGACAAGATATTCTAATGAAATTAGGTGAGTTATACCAATATGAAAGTGGAATTTATGGTTATGGAAACATATGGACAAAATTAGAAAGAAATGTAGAGAATATTATTATTGAAGAATTAGACAAAGTTGGAGCAATCCAAGTAGAATTTCCAAAATTACAACCTAAATCTATTTGGGAAAAGTCTAATAGATGGGATTTATATACCAAAGACAATGATATTATGTTCAATATAAGTAACAATCTAGGTGAATATGGACTTGCCCCTACAGCGGAAGAATGTGCTACTATCTTTGGAGCAAATAGACTAACATCTTATAAAAACTTACCAGCTATTTACTACCAAATTGGAGAAAAATTTAGAAAAGAAATTAGAACAAGAGGTTATTTATTTAGGCCTAGAACTTTTGTAATGTTAGATGCTTATTCTTTTGACAAGAATGAAGAAGGAATGAATAATAGTTATAAACTAATGCATCAAGCCTATTTAAATATTTTTAATCGACTAGGAATAAATATAATTCCAACTGTAAGTGATAATGGAACTATGGGAGGAAATATTTCTGAAGAATTCCAAGCCATTACCAATTTAGGAGAAGATATTATACTTTATGATGAAAAAAATAATATTGGTTTAAATAAAGAAGTATTAGACTTTTCAAACAAAGATGACTATTTAAAACAATTAGGAATTAATGATCTATCAAATATGAAAGAATATCATGCTGTAGAACTAGGAAATAACTTTCAACTCGGTACAAAATATTCTAATAGTATGAAACTATTTTATAAAGATGAAAAAGGACAAGATCAACCTTATTATATGGGATGTTATGGAATTGGACTAGGCCGAATAATCGCAACTATAATTGAAAATAATGTTTTAAAAGAAAATGACAAAATTAAAGGTTTTTCCCTTCCTTTAGCAATAGCTCCATATAAAATACAAATTATTTACAAAGAAGATAAAAAAGATATTGCTAATGAACTTTATAATAAATTAAATGAAGCTAATATTAAAAGCATTTTAGATGATAGAACTGATTTTTCTATAGGTAATAAAATAAAAGATGCTTATGCACTAGGAACACCATATCTTGCTATAATTGGTGATAAATTTGATGGTAAAGAATTAGAAATTGAAGAAACAAAAACAGGTGAACATTTTAATATTGATATCAATGAGATAATAACCTTTTTTAAAAGATAGTTAAACAAAACTATCTTTTTATTTTTGATTTATTATATTCTTTTTTTATATAAGTCATAATTACTTTTACAAGGTAATCAACTTCTAATTCTGTTAATTCTCTATTTTTAGGAATATTATACCATTTATTTAGGCATCCTCTACAACAAGTTGCAGTAGCATGTTCAGCAATAAAAACAGGATGTCCCCTCATAGGTGTTTGTTTCCCATCGTTAGGAATAAAACTAGGCTTTAATCTTTTATTAATAAAATCATAAGCATGTTCCCTAATCTTTTCTAAACCTTTTTTATTAATATATTCAATATCTTTTTCTTTAAGATGAAAACTACTTCTAAACTTAGATTTAGATAATCTATAAAATAAATAATCTATATCTTGCATAAAACACCTTCTTTACAAAAAAATAATCTACAATTATACTAACACATGAGGTGGTATTTTTGAAAGTAGTTCATCCATTAAAACCAATTTATAATAGTGAATCTAAAGTTTTAATATTAGGAAGCTTTCCTTCTATTAAATCAAGAGAAAATAGTTTTTATTATGCAAATCCTAGAAACAAATTCTGGTCTACTTTAGAAAAAGTATTCAAAGAAAAAATTAAAAATACTAATCAAGATAGAGAAAAGTTTCTCTTATCTCATAAAATCGCTCTTTTTGATGTCGTATATAGTTGTAATATAACAGGATCAAGTGATAGTAGTATTAAAGATGTTGTACCTAATGATATTAAGAAAATTGTTGATGAAAGTAAGATAGAAGCAATATTTACAACTGGAACTAAGGCATATAGTTTATATAATAAATATCTATCTAAAGACGTAGGAATAGAAGCTTTTAAATTACCTTCACCTTCTCCTGCTAATTGTAAAAGAGGTATAGAAGAAGTTTTAGTTAATAGTTATATTAAAATAAAAGAATACTTAGATTAATTTTAGTCTAAGTATTTTATTTAACAATTTCTTCACTTGTTACAGGAAAATCAAGATTATTAAGTAAGTCTTTAATCTTTTCACCAACTTTCTCATTTTTAAGCTCTACAATAACTTCTCCAGTATTATAGTCTGCTAGAACACTCTTAACTCCTTTTATCATCTTTAAAGAGTTTTTTATTCTATTTTCACATCCTGTGCAATGCATATTAGAAACATTATATTTTATTTTCATTATTGATTTCTCCCTTCTTTATAAACTATAACTATTACACTATAAAATTAAATTATATTAATTTTTATAGTTCACTAACTAATTTAATTGAACCTATATTATTTTCTTTATAATTAATAATAGGCTTTTTAATAGCTTCTAAATCCCTTAAATCATTATCCATATCAGTTATAACATAATCAATATTAAACCATTTTACATCAAGTATTTCATTTTTATTATAAGCAATATTTTCATTCAATAATCTTGTCATAAATGTAAGCATTACTAAAGTCTCAGTTTCTAATTGTTTACTTGCAATATTAAGTATACCAGTAAGTTCTACATCACAACCAGTTTCTTCTTTTATTTCCCTAATAGCACCACTTAATATACTCTCTCCTATTTCTAAATGACCAGCTGGTATGTTCCATTTTCCATAGCACTGTTTTTTAGCTTCTTGTACTAGTAAAACTTTATCATCTTTTACAATTATTCCTCCCACAATTACTACCATAAAATTCCCCTTTCGTTTGTAATTTATAATACGTCATAAATATAGTTCATATAAGCTTAAAAATCTATACTATCAAGATATCCTCTTGCTACATCTCTTGGATTTTCCCCTAATTCATCTACTCTATAGTTTAACTCACTCATAATATCATTATTAAACTTACTACCAAGACTACTTAGTACTTCTTCTATTTCTGGATATTCTTTTAAAGTATCATTTCTAACAAGAGGTATAGCATAATATGGTGGAAAAGCATTTTTATCATCTTCTAAGACAACAAGATTAAATTTCTTTAGTAGTCCATCGGTGGCAAAGGCATCTACAACATCACTTTCATTATTTATTAAAGCAGTATATCTTGGACTACCATCTATACCAATAACATCTTTAAAGTTATAACCATAAACACTACTTACTCTATCAAGTCCATCTTCTCTATTAATAAATTCAAGACTTGGACTAATAACAAGATTACTTGAAACACGTGATAAATCACTCATTGTCTTTAGGTTATAAAGATTGGCAGTTTCTTGTTTAACAGCAAGAGTATAAGTATTATTAAATCCCATCTGGTCTAATACTTCAATATTATATTTACTATCTAAGTCACTCTTAACGGTATTATAAACTTTTTCTATATCGGTAATTGGCTCATATTTTAAAGTATCGCCATAGACAGTACCAGTATAGTCTATATATAAATCTATATCTCCTCTTTTTAAAGCTTCAAAACATACTTGGGTACCACCTAAATTACAGTTTTCAACTGTCTCATAATTAGTTTTATCTTTAATTGCATCACTAACCATATAACAAAGAATATTTTGTTCTGTAAAATCTTTACTACCAACAACAATAGCATTATCATTTCTATTTGATGATATGAATGTATAAGCGAATATTATAACTACTATGATAGCAGTTACTAGCAAGATAATCTTTTGATGTAATCTTTTCTTCTTTAGTAACTTTTTATCTAAATCATTATTTTTTTGAAGGCTTATAGGGGTTACTAGTTTTTCAACTATACCGATAATATAGTCAACCGCCAATGCTAAAAGGCATGCTGGTATCGCTCCAGCTAGTATTTGATAATTATTAACAGTTCTAATACCAGAGAAAACAAGATAACCTAAACCTCCTCCCCCAATAAAAGCCGCCATTGTCATTAGACCTACCGCTGTAACGGCACTTATTCTAATACCAGCCATAATAACTGGTAAAGCTAAAGGTATTTGTATCTTTACAAGTATTTGCCACTTAGTTAAACCAATTCCCGTTGCCGATTCTATCATATTACTATCAATATTACTAATACCTGTATAAGTATTTTTAATAATTGGTAGCAAGGAATATAAAACAACCATAACAATAGCAGGTGTTGTACCAATACCAAGAAAAGGAATAGCAAAGCCTAAAAGAGCCATACTAGGTATCGCTTGAATAACACTTGCAATACCTAAAATAGGTTTATTAATTTTTTTAACATAACTAATTAAAATACCAATAGGAACACCTATTATAATAGCAAGTAAGACTGATAAAAAAGTTAATTCAATATGTTCTATTAATAAAGAAATAATCTCATCAATATTATTACCAATATACTCTAAAAAATCCATTATTCATCACTCCCTTCCAAGAATTGACTACTTAAGGAAGTAAGAAGACTACCTCTTGTAATTAAGCCTTGTAAAACGCCTTTAGAATTAACTACAGGAATAGTAGTTGTCTTAGCATTATTAACAACATTTAAAACATCTAAAAGAGAATCAGTTTCTTTAACACAAATAGAATTTTTAGATATATAATTACTAGCATTTTTCTTCAAATTAGAATTACTAGATAATTCATCAATAATAATAGATCCCAAATATTTATGCTTATTATCAACAACCATCAAAGTATCTACTTTTAAATTTCTCATCTTTGTAAGGCATCTAAACAAAGATAAATTTTCTCTACATGTTATAGGTGTTTTTAACATAATATCCTTTACTTTAATAAATTCAGGAGAAGTCCATATTCTCTTAGGTCCTACAAAATTACTTACAAATTTATTTTTAGGATGCTTTAAAATGTTTTCTGGAGTATCATACTGAATTATATGTCCTCCATCCATAATACAGATTTTATCAGCTATTTTAATCGCTTCATCCATATCGTGAGTAACAAAGACAATAGTCTTTTTAAACTTCTCTTGTATTCTTAAAAGTTCATCCTGCAAAGAGTTTCTAGTCATAGGATCCAATGCTGAAAAAGGTTCATCCATAAGTATTATAGCTGGATCTGTTAAAAAAGCTCTTGCCACACCAACGCGCTGTTGCTGTCCTCCTGATAATTCCGTAGGATATCTATCTAAATAAGACAAATCAAGTCCTACCATATCCATCATTTCTTTAGTCTTTTTATTTATATCATCTTCTGGTATTTTCTTCAATTTAGCAATTAACTCTATATTTTCTCTAATTGTAAGATGAGGAAAAAGGCCTGTTTGTTGGATAACATAACCAATATTTCTTCTTAGTTCAATAACATTTTTATTATTAACATCTTCTCCATCTATTAAAATATGTCCTTTAGTAGGATTAATTAATCTATTTATCATTTTTAATGTTGTTGTTTTTCCACAACCACTCTCTCCTATTAAACAAACAATATTTCCTGTCTCTATTTTAAAAGAAATATTAGAAAGAACATTAGTACTTTTATATTTTTTAAAAACATTTTTAAATTCTATCATAATTTACCCCTTTTAATAAAATATTTTACTTTTAATCTCTTGATTTATATTATTAACAAAGTATTTTGCATCTAATAAATCTCCTACTGCAAGGCCATAATGAATAGGAATAGCATATTTAGGTTTAATAGTATTAGCAAGTTCTACTGCTTCTTCTTTTGTCATTGTATAAACACCACCTATTGGTAAGAAAATAACATCGGCTTTTATCACTTTTAAATCATCTAATACATCTGTATCTCCTGCTATATAGTAAGTTATATTATTAAGCGTTACAATATAACCAACATACCCTGCATCTTTAGGATGATATTCTTTATCTATGTTATAAGCTGATACAGTCATAAAAGATATGTTATCTAAGTTATATATATTATTAGGTTTCACTTCTAATGTTTTATAGTTATCTAACTTTTCTATAACACTAGATGGCCCAATTATTATAGTTTTATCATTAACAAGATTATTTATAGAATCTAAATCAAAATGATCCCAATGTGAATGAGTTATAAAAATATAATCAGCATTACTAATTTTTTCTTTAATATCATATGGATCAAAATAAATAGTTAAACCATCACTAATCTTAATACTACTTTGACAATTTATAAAAATATTATTTAAATCTTTTAACATTTTTCCACTTCCTCTATCTTCTTAATTATATCAAGTTCTATAAATATTTGGAATAAAAGTTCAAAAAAAGTTCATATTAAAGATGAAAGGAATGATTTATGTGGATGAAAGTTTAGAAATTGTTAATCATATTTATAAAGACAGTGAAATGGCTATTTCTACTTTAACTAAGTTAAGTAATACATTAGAGAAAAAGGATAACAAGATTAAAGATACTATTGAAGATATCATTAAAGGATATGAAAGATACTTTAAAGATGCTAAAAAGATATTAAATAAGAATAATTGTAAGAAAGAAAAAAATGGTCTTATCGCTAAAACTATGGCTAATATGGGTATTGATAAAGAAGTTAAAGATGATAATAGTGATTCAGCAATGGCTGATATGCTTATTAAAGGAATATCTATGGGAAGTATTGATTTAGAGAAAAAATTAAAGAAGTATAAAGATAAGGAAATAGATGATAAAGTTTTAGATCTTGCTAATGATTTTAAAGATTTTCAAAATGATATAATAGAAAAATTAAAAGAATATTTATAAAAAGAAAGTCAAGCTAATTATGACTTTCTTTATTTTTAATAATAAAATTATAAGAATCTCTACACATATCTTCTATTCCAAGTTCTGCTTTAAATCCTAATTCTTTATAAGCTTTAGTAGGATCAGCATAACAAGCATCAATATCACCAGGACGTCTATTTACTATTTTATAAGGAACTTCTACCTTATTAACTTTTTCAAAAGTATTAACTAAATCCAAAACACTATATCCAGTTCCTGTTCCTAAATTATAATAATCTATTCCTTTAGACTTTAAACATTTTTCCAAAGCTTTTAAATGTCCTTTAGCAAGATCAACAACATGTATATAATCTCTAACTCCAGTACCATCATGAGTATTATAATCATCACCAAAAACACTCAAAATAGGTAATTCTTTATTTGCAACTCTAACAATATATGGCATTAAATTATTAGGAATACCTTTAGGATCCTCACCTATTAAACCACTTGGATCTGCTCCTATTGGATTAAAGTAACGTAACACTATTACTTTAAAATCTTTATTAGCTTTAGATACATCAGCAAGTATTCTTTCAATCATTAATTTAGTAGTACCATATGGATTAGTAGTAGATAATGGAAAATCTTCTTTTATTGGTAATTTTTTTGGTGTACCATAAACAGTTGCACTTGATGAAAAAACCAAATTATGACAAGAAAACTCTTGCATTACTTCTAATAAAGTTAAAGTTGAATCTAAATTATTACGATAATATTTTAATGGTTGTAACACTGATTCTCCCACTGCTTTATATCCAGCGAAATGAATAACTTCATCAATTTTATTATCTTTAAAAATTTTTCTAACTAATTCTTTATTACAAAGATCTCCTTCATAAAAAGTAACTTTCTTATCCGTTATTTTTTCTATTTTTTCTAACACATCAATATTAGAATTAGACAGATTATCAATAATTACAACTTCATAATTATTTTTCAACAAACAAACACAAGTATGGCTACCAATATATCCAAGTCCTCCAGTTACTAAAATTCTCATCTTATTCCTCCTTTTTTCTTAATAAGAAAAAGAAATACTAATGATCTATTTTCATAGTATCTCTCATTTCTAACATAGCACTACCAACTTCTCTTTCAATTTCCGTTAAAGCTCTTTTATCTATATTAGTAAGTACTGTAAACTCTTTAACAGTATCTATTTCAATTTTTCCCCAAATAATACCACTTTTAACTTTTAAATCATTGAACATATCAGGAGTAATACTATCAAAAAAATAACCTATAACTACACGATCACGACCAATAATTAATCTTTTATTAGTAACAGCAATTATACCCGTCCCTAATATATTTAAAGAACTTTCATTCTTCTGAGCATAAAAAGCATATTTAATTTCTTCATCATCATGCAAATGCTCTAAAATAATTTTTGAATTCTTTGAAAGTCTCCATCCAATAGTTAAGGGATATTTCTTTTTAAAATTAGAAAGTTGTTTTTTTAGTATTTCTTCATTATTCATAACTAACACCTATTCATTAATAAAGCCATGTTCTTTAAAGAAATCTATAATAGTTTCCTTAGTAGATAATCCTTCAAGAATATCCACAATCTTATTATCCTTAACTACTAATAGAAGTGGTGTACCATAACCTTCACTAAAATAATCATCAGATTTAATTAATTTAGCTTGTCCTTCATCATCAAGTTCATCAGTATTTAAATAATTAACTGTAACATTATAATCATGAACAATATTTTTAACGATAGGTTCTTCTTCTTGACAATAATGACAAGTAGGTCTAGCTATATAAATAATAGAAGCCTCATCACCCTTCTTTAAATCTAAATACTCATCTATATCTATATTATCTAAATCAGATTGTTGATCTTCTGGAATATCAGAACTACTATCATTGCCACTATTACTAGCAGTATTAGTAGCAGTTGTACTAGTCTTACTACTACCATCATCTTGTAACTCAGAAGTAAAATAACTAGCTCCAAAAACAATCACTAATAACAAAACTATAATTGTACCTGTTTTTAAACTTTCAATATTAATTTTATTCATACTTTTCCCTCCATATATATTGTACTAAATTTCTAACGAAAAGTCTACGAAAGAAAAATATTTCACTTCACAA
>CAMMBL010000021.1 GCA_946494015.1 uncultured Mycoplasmatota bacterium
CTATTATTACTATTATTACTTTGATTACTATTATTATTTATATCAGGATCAGTAATTTCTACTTCTTTAACAACTTCTGATTGTTCTTCGGTAGTTTCTTTTTGATCATGTGATGCGTCTTTCTCACATATATCATATTTGCAATAATCATATTCTCCTAATTTTGTTAAAGTATAATCTTCTTGTTCACTACATTTTAAATTAACTCTTAGGGTATAACTATCACCATTTTTAGTAAGTCTAACATAGCTTTCTGTTACATCACAAGCTTTATTATTAGCATCAGTAAAAGCTTCTAAAAGATCTAAATTAACCATTTCTCTTAATGTTAATTCCTTAGAATCTCCATCTTCAGTTGGCAATTTATCTTTAGTATAATACTTAATAGCTGCTTCTTTCATCTCTTTTAGATTTTCACTGAAAACTTTATCATAATTACTGTTTATAGTATTATTACTAGGTCCAATTATTTTAGCGATAATAAAGCATACTAAAATAATGAAGACAACGACAATAATTACTTTTAATAATACATCTCTAATTGGAAACTTGCCTTTCATATTTTCTTCAGTATACATATTCTACCCCCTTTTCTACAAGTTGGCCATATTATAACACTATTCATTAGATTTGTCAACTTTTAACCAAACAACTGTACACCCTGGATTTAGAAAATCTAATTCATATTTTAATACTCTTTTATCTGTTTTTAAATAATTAGTAACTGTTTTGGCTAAAACACCACTACCTATACCATGAATTATAACAACTTGTTCATAATTTAATTTATAACAATCACCAATAAAATCTTTTACTTTAAAAATAGCATATTCTCTATCCATTCCATGTAAATCTATTTTAGGATAACTAGATAATATCAATATCTTCACTTCTTTCTAAAACAGCATCTAAACTAGGCATAGAATATCTTCCACCTACTTTTAAAGTTGATAAAGCACCAGCGATATTAGCAAGTCTACAACTTTTTTCTAAGGGATAATTATTAGAAATAAAGTAAGTAAAGGCTCCATGAAATATATCACCTGCTCCTGTAGTATCAACTGCTTTTACTTTGATACTAGGTATTAATTTATATTCTCCATTAATATTAGTAAAACATCCTTTATCTTCTAAAGTTATTATTACTATATTTTTAAAGTCATTAACTAGTTTTTGATGTATTTTAGTTAAACTAGAAATACTTCCATCATATTCCATTTTTGTATAATCAAGAGCAAAATTTTTAGAACATACCAAATAGTCAACTAAAGGACACAAAGCTACTGTTCCTTTTTTAAAACTACCAGCATCTATTATTTTAATAGCATTTTTATTGTTAGAAAGTATTTGTTTACTTGCTTCTTCTTCCTCTCCATCAACTAATATAACATCATATTTATTAAAATTATTAAGACTACTTTTTTTTACATTATTATCTTCACTAGTTAAAATAGTTCTTGTCCCTTTAGTTGTATTAGCAATAATAAAACTAAGCATTGTATTAGAAGTATTATTAAATTCTAAATATGAAGTATCAACTCCAACAGTTTTAAATTCTGTTTCTATTTTCTTTCCATAATAGTCATTACCAACTACACCTTGAAAAGCTACTTCTTGTTGCCACAAAGCTAAAAGATAAGCTGCATTACTTGCTGGTCCTCCTCCACAATCAATATGATTTTTTACTCTTACTTTTGTATTTTCTAAAGGAAATTCTTTAACAGTAAAAGTTATATCATATGAGGCATGACCGATTGTAAGATATTTCATAACATCACCATTATTAGTATAACAATTTTTTAAATAAAAATATATAAAAAAGATAAAATATATGTAAATTATATGTTATAATTATGGTGGTGTTAATATGAAAAGAAAAAAGATAAAAGATAAAAAAAAGAAGCAAAAATTAACTAAGAAACAAATAGTAATATTAATTATAGTAACTATAGTTTTGGGAATATTTTGTTATTTTATGTCAACAGAAATAACAAAATCTATTATTGATCATAAAACAATGAATGAGAAAAAAGAAAAAGATGAATATAATGATTTAAAAGAATTAGATAAAGTAGAAAATATTAATTTAGAAACATTAATTAATAACTATAATGAACTTACTAGTGATGAGATGAAAGTTAATTTTGATGAGATTAACGATAATAAAATTATCATTGATGATATAGAGTTTAGTTTTGTTATTTCAAATAATAATCTTTCTATTACTAGTATAAATTTTAATAAGAAAAATAAGAAAATAAAAGAAGTTATTAGTAATATGATTATAGCTAATAATGAAAATATAAATGAAGCGACTACTGAATTAGTTTATGATAGAGTTTTTGAAACTTTGGGCAATACTAGTGATGAGGAAAGTAAAACATCTGAATTTTTTCAATATCAGGGTCTTGAATTCAGCTTAAAAGAATTTAAAGATAATGATTATAAATATAGTTTTAGAATTGGAAGAATAACAGAAGAAAATTAAAAAGTATAGACTTTTGATCTATACTTTTTTTATGCTCTTGATACATACTTTCCATCTTTAGTGCTAACCAAGATGTCTTCATCTTGTTTAATAAACAATGGTACTTGAATTGTCATTCCTGTTTCAAGTTCAGCATTTTTCATAGCTCCGCTTGAAGTATTACCTTTAACAGCATCTTCTGTTTTAGTTACTTTCATAACTACTTTATCAGGTAATGATATACCTAACATCTCACCTTCAAAGAAAGTAATTTCAACCTCTAAATTTTCTTTTAAATATTTAGTATCATCACCGATAACACTTTTATCAAGCTCTATTTGTTCATAATCAGTCATACTCATAAAATAGTAAGTATCTCCCATCGAATATAAAAATTGCATAGTTTTCTTTGAAATATGAGCTGTTTCTACTTTAACACCTGCATTAAATGTTTTTTCAACAATAGAACCTGTTCTTAAGTTTTTCATTTTTGCTTTAACAATAGCAGCACCTTTTCCTGGCTTAACGTGTTGGCTTTCTAAAATAGTAAAGATTCCACCCTCATATTGAATAGTCATACCAGGTTTAAAATCATTAGAATTAACCATATATATGAGCCTCCTTCATTGATAAAAATTTATATGATATGAAAGTGCAGTCTTTTTATAGTTAGACTGCATAATTTATATAAATATTATTTTTTTTCTTTATGAACTGTATGTTTACCACATTTTGAACAATATTTATTTTTTTCTATTCTATCTGGTGTATTTCTAACATTTTTTTCTTCACGATAATTTTCGTTACCACATACAGTACATACAAAAGTTTTCTTTTGTCTATTACCTACTTTTGCCATAATATCCCTCCTCGTTTCTTTAACAGTTTATCAAAATTATTAAAAACTAGCAAGAATTATTTATTTAATTCTTTTAATAATTCTATAGTCTTACGCATTTCTTGATCATATTGAACCATTTCAAGACCACCAAATTCATTTAAGAAATCCTCTAGTTCCATATTATATCTATCAGCTAATTTTTTAGCTTCTTCCATAGCTTCATCTTCACTTACTTCTATTTTTTCCATATTCATAATTTCTTCAAGCATTAAGCGATATAAAACATTTTGATATGCCTCTTTTTCTAAGTGATCTTTTAAATCTTTTTCTGTTGTTTTAGTAAATTGATAATATAGATCTAAACTAATACCTTGCATTGCAAGTTGTTGTTCTGTTCTTTTTAATAGACGATTAACTTCTTCATTAACCATTTCTTCTGGTATATCAACTTCAACATTTTTTGCAATAGCTTCTAATAGACGATCAATATAATTGTTTTCTTCTTCCATATCTTTATTAGCTTTTATATTAGCTTCTATTTCTTTTCTTAAACTTTCTTCATCATTAACCCCTTCAATACCAAGATCAAAGAAGAAATCTTCATCTAATTTTCTTTTTTCTTTTTCTTTAATTTCATGTACTTTTACTTTGAAAGTAGCTTCCTTTCCTTTTAGGCTTTCTTCCATATAATCTTCTGGGAAAGTTACTTTAATTTCTTTTTCTTCTCCTTGTTTCATACCAATTAATTGTTCTTCAAAACCTGGTATAAATGAACCACTTCCAATTTCTAAAGAATAATTCTCAGCTTTTCCACCATCGAAAGCTACACCATCTTTAAACCCTTCAAAATCAATAACAGCAACATCACCGTTTAAAACTTCTCCATTTTCATCTTTATTTACAAGCTCTGTATATTTTTCAAGTAAATGATTAATTTCATGATCAATTTCTTCATTGGATACAACTACTTCGTTAGGTTTAATATTTAAATCTCTATATTTATTAATTTTAACTTCTGGTTTTGTAATTATTTTAAAAGTAAAAGTTACACCTTTATCATCTATACTTTTTAAATCTACTTCTGGTTGTAAAACAGGTACTAATTCATTTTCTTCCAATGCTTTAGTATAAGCATCTTGTAAAACAAAATCAGCAGCGTCTAAGTAAAGTGATTCTTTACCAAATTTTTTCTCGTAGATATTTCTTGGGCATTTGCCCTTTCTAAAACCATCTACTTCTACTTTTTTTACTTTTTCTTTAAAAGCTTTATCTAAAGCTTTAGTCCAGTTTTCTCCTTCTATTTTTATTTCAATAGTGTGATAATTTTTTTTATTTTTAGTTTCTTTCTTTTCCATTTTAATTTATCGAGTAACAAACTCGAACTCCTTTCTTGTCATTTTATTGCTAAAAGCATATTTAAAATTCTCTATGAAATATAGCGAACTTCCAACATGCTTATTATATCTTAATATAAATTGTTTTTCAACTATTTTTAACGATTAAGAATTTTAATATTATTAATTATAAGTTTTTGTTAAAGTTATTTCACTAATATGGTAATCATTAAATTTTTCTAAAAAGTTATAGCCAATTCCTTCATTTTTAAATTTTCTAAATTCTTTGTTTATATAAATATTTGGATAATCTTCTATTAAAGGGAAGGCTTTATTATAACCTGAAAAAATAAAATCATATCTATTTGAAAATAAATTTTTAATATCTAAACTACAAAATATAGATGATGAAGGAGTTAGTAATATTTCAAAATAATTATCATTTTTCTCTTTATCAAAATATGCTTTTTTATAATCTTTCAAAATAATTTCACTTCTTTTACTCGGATCTTTTATACTATAACTTTCATAAGATGGGGAAAAGGAAGTAAAACACACATCACCACAAACAAATATTTCATTGTCTAAAGTATAAACATTATCAAAATAATTAAGTTCATAAAACCAAGATAATAATCTACTTTTTTCTAAAAATTCTTTTTCATTTTTACCAGGGCATATAAAAGTTTCTGTTATATTAGCTAGATCAATAATTAGCTTTTTTACTAAATTTAAATCAAAACCTTTTTTATTAATTAAATTACCTAGTATTATTATATAATTAGGATCACTGTCTTTTATTTTTTGTAATAAATTATTATATGATACTATTCTATTACCCTGATTAATATCACTAAGTAGCATTATTTTTTTATTTTTATTTAAAGTCTTGGCTACTTCAATCATTTTCTTTTCAATTATAATATTTCCCATTGTTATCCTACTTTATAAACATAGCATCACCAAAAGAGAAAAAACGATAATTATTCTCCACTGCTATTTTATAAGCATTTAAAATATTGTCTTTACCAGCGATCGCTGATACTAACATAATTAAAGTTGATTTAGGTAAATGAAAATTAGTTATTAAACCATCAATACTCTCAACTTTAGTACCTGGATAGATAAATATATCAGTAAAGCCACTATCCTCTTTAAATTCTCCATATTTTTTATAAACTGTTTCTAATGTTCTAGTTGAGGTTGTACCTACAGCAATTATTCTATGTCCATTTTTTCTTGTATTATTTAAAATTGTAGCTGTAGTAGCACTTAATGAATAGAACTCACTATGCATTTTATGGTTTTCTACTCTATCAACTTTAACTGGTCTAAAAGTACCAAGTCCTATATGTAGTGTTATATAAACTATATTAATACCTTTAGCTTTTATTTCATCTAATAATTTTTCTGTAAAATGAAGCCCAGCAGTAGGAGATGCAGCACTACCAATTTTACTTGCATAAACAGTTTGATATCTATCTTTATCAGCTAGTTTTTCATGAATATAAGGGGGAATTGGCATTGTACCAAGCTGATCTAATATTTCATAAAATATTCCCTCATATATGGCTTTAAAATACCTAATACCCTCATCTTTTACTTTTATACATTCTAGTTTTAATAAACCATCTCCAAAAGAAATAATATCACCAACATGAATTCTTCTAGCTGGTTTTACTAAACATTCCCATATATCTTCTTCTTTGTTTTTTAATAGTAAAACTTCAATAACAGCATTGGTTAGCTCTTTTGTACCTATAAGTCTTGCCGGTATAACTTTAGTGTCATTTAAAACTAAAGTATCACCTTTATTTAAATAATCAATTATATTATAAAAATGCTTATGAGTTATATTAGAAGTATTTTTATCAAGAATCATTAATTTTGATTCATCACGCTTTGCAAGTGGTTTTTGAGCTATCAGTTCTAACGGTAAATAATAATCAAAATCATCTATTTTCATAATATTTCATCCTCCTAATTATTAATTGAAATCAGTACTAAAAAGGCCATTTTGATATGGAATATTTAAATGTTTATAGGCAAGATCTGTTGCCATTCTCCCTCTACTTGTCCTTTTTAAATACCCTTCTTGTAATAAGTATGGTTCTATTACATCTTCTATAGTTGATGTTTCTTCACCAATTGATGAAGATAGGGCATCTATACCAACTGGTCCGCCATTAAAGCGTTCTATAATAGCCCTTAATAATTGATAATCTGTTTCATCAAGACCAGCTTTATCTACTTTTAAGCGTTCTAGAGCTTTATTCATTACTTCTAAGTCTATTTCTGGTTTTTTATCAACTAAGGCAAAATCACGAACTCGCTTAAATAAACGGTTAGCAACTCTAGGTGTTCCCCTACTTCTTCTAGCTAGCTCTAAAGCTGCTTCATCAGATATAGGCATAGATAAAACTCTACTTGTTCTTTTAATAATTTCCTTTAATTCTTCTTCTGTGTAAAATTTTAATTTAGCAATAATTCCAAATCTATCTCTTAAAGGACTGGATAAATCACCTGCTCTTGTTGTAGCACCCACTAAAGTAAAAGGTGGTAAATCTATTTTTATACTTCTTGAAGATCCATCACTACCTATGATAATGTCTAAAGTAAAGTCTTCCATCGCTGAATATAAAATTTCTTCAATATATCTTGGCATACGATGTATTTCATCAATAAATAAAACATCACCTGGTTCTAATGTCGATAAGATTGCTGCTAAATCGCCACTTTTTTCAATGGATGGGCCACTAGCTGTTTTTATATTAACACCAAGTTCTCTAGCAATAATGTAAGCAAGAGTTGTTTTCCCAAGCCCTGGAGGTCCATATAATAAGACATGGTCTAATACTTCTTTACGAATTTTACTAGCTTCAATAAAGACTCTAATGTTTTCTTTAACTTCAGCTTGACCAATATATTCATCTAAAACTTCTGGTCTAATTGTATTATCCATAACACCATCATCTTTTATTTCTTCACACGAAACAACTCTTTCCACTTTAATCTCCTCCTACTTTAAAAATAGTTTTAATGCTTCTTTTACTTGTTCTTCAATACTTAAAGTTTGATCAACTTTTAATATGACATTTTTAATTTCTTTTTCTTTATAACCAAGTCCTAATAAAACTTCTCTTAATTCATTAGTAGTATCAATAACTGAAGAATCAATATTTTCAAACTCATTAAGTTTTCCTTTTAAGTCAAGGATCATTTGTTTAGCTAATTTATCACCAATTTTAGGGAATTTTTTTAAGTATAATACATTTTCTCTATTAATAGCATCACTAATACCTGAGATGGAACCACTAGCAATAATTGGTAAAGCCATTTTAGGTCCTAAACCTTTAACACTAATTAGTTTTAAAAATAATTCTTTTTCATCTTTTGTTTTAAAGCCAAATAAACTATGTTCATCTTCTTTAATTTGTTGATATAAATATACTTTATATTCTTTATCAATCTCAAAAACAAAAGGATTAGGAGTATTAATAAAGTATCCTATTCCATTAACTTCAACTACTATCGCATTAGAGATAATTTCTGTTACTTTTCCTTTTATATAACTATACATTCAATTAATCACCTTTCAAATTTGAATAAACAGCTTGAACATCATCTAATTCTTCTAAGCTTTCTATTAAATTATAGACTTTTTCTGTTTTTTCATCATCTAATTCAATAGTATTAGTTGGTACATATGTAACTTCACTAGTTAAAAATTCTTCTACTCCTATTGCCATTAAAGCTTCTTTTACAGCGATAAACTTATCACTAGGTGTTGTTATAAGGTATGAATCATCCAAAGTTTCTACATCTGTTGCGCCAGCATCAAGAGCGCTAAGCATTACTTCATCTTCATTATATTCTATTGGTATTTGAATTAAACCTTTACGTTCAAACAAATAACTAACTGAGCCATCTGTACCTAAATTCCCTCCTCTTTTTGAGAAAGTACTACGAACTAATGAAGCAGTTCTATTACGATTATCAGTAAGGCAATCAACCATTATAGCAACTCCTCCTGGTCCATATCCTTCATATCTTATACTTTCATAATTTTCCCCTTCACTTGCTCCTTTAGCTTTATCAATTGCCTTTTCTATATTATCTTTAGGCATATTAGCTGCCTTAGCTTTTTCAACTACTAATCTTAAAGCTGCATTACTATCAACTGAAGGAGTTCCACTTTTAGCAGCAACATAAATTTCTTTAGCTAATTTTTGAAAGACTTTACCACGTGCTGCATCAATTAATCCTTTTTTTCTATGAATAGTAGCCCATTTTGAATGTCCACTCATATAAATACCTCCTTTTCTTTAAAGACTATAATATCATATTTATAGCATTTATTCTAGCTTTAAATAAAAAATAATGCTATGATGTAAGTGGTGTTTTATATGTATAAATATATTATTATTGATAGTCAAAAAAAAATTAAAGTTAAAATTGTTAATAAATTTAGAGAAAGAATAAAAGGTTTTCGTTTCTTTCTTTTTCCTATTAAGGAAGGGTTATGTTATCCTAAAAAGAAAATGATAAATACATATTTTGTTTGTCAAAAGTTAGATATCGTAGTGACTGATAAAGAAAATAATATTTTAGCAATTTATAGAAGTATTAAAACTGAAAAAATTATTAGACCAAGGCTTAAAGCTTATTATATTTATTTATTGCCAGAGAAAAGTACAGAGGGTTTATGTGTAAATACAAAATTAAAAATAGTTACCAAGCAGTAACTTTTTTTAACATCTTCTATTTTTGCTAACTAATTCTAAGGAAACTGTTAATTGTTTAATTCTTTCTATAATTCTTTTAGCTTTTATCTTATCAACTCCATTATTTGTTATACTAAGTACAACTTCAAGTTCTTTTAAGGTTAAATTAGAAGTAAAAAAAGTAGGCAATTCTTCTTCCATTCTATATTGTAAAATTGGCCCTAAAACTTCATCTCTACTCCAGGCTGTAGTATTTTCAGCCCCTATATCATCAAATAGTAATAAGGGAACATTCTTAATATAGTTAAATCTTTCTTCATAATCATCGCCAAAAGATGATTTTAAACTACGCAAAAATTCTGGATAATATACTAAAGCTGAACTAATACCTTTTTTAGCTAATTCATTAAATAAAGCCGATATTAAATATGTTTTCCCGCTTCCAAAAGAACCACTTAAATAAAGTCCTTTACCAGTCTTAGATTTTAAATAACTAGACATAAAATCTTTAAAATATTTAAAAATTGGTAATCTTTTATTATCATCTCTATAGGCTTTATCAAATGATGCATTACTAATTTCTTTAGGTAAATCAAAACATTTAATATTCTTTTTATAGGCATAAGTTTTTTGTTCTTTAAGTAATTTTGGACAAGGCACATAAGAAAAGTTAAGGTTACTTCCATCCTTAAAAGCTGTTAAAACATAACCTTTAACTAAATTAGGACATTCTTTTAAAGTCGAACAATTATTACAATTTTGTTTTTCTTTAACACAGTCTTCTAAATTAGTTGTATATTTTATTAGCATATCATCACTTAAATCTATATTATCAATATATTCTTTAAATAAAGGATCACTAAGCGCTTCCCCATAATATTTTTTTAATTTAATTAAGTCACTTTTATTTACTAATGTATTTATTTTTTTCACTAAACAACACCTCTTAACTATATATTTTTACTTTTTTATTAGTATTTTCATAATCATATATAGCATTAGCTACAACCACAAAACCACTAAAAACTTGATCCCCATATTCAAAATAATTATTACTATAAAAGTTATTTAATACAATATTAGCGGCTGTTAAAATTTCCATATAATGCTTGTTAGTTGCGGCTTTATCATAATCAGCATAGTAATTAGCATTTTCTAATAAATATTCACCTAAAACTTCTCCTGTACAATAGTATAAACTTATATTTAAATTGTAATACGCTTCTAACTCTAACATTTCTTCATCTTTTATAAAATTTCCATAATAATTAATAGCATCAACATAATGAGCTATTACTTCATTATAATCTAATACTTTTTGGTTAGGAAAGCCTAAAATTTCAATTGATTTTTGATAATTTTTGTAATCTTCTTTTGTCATTTGTTTAAACACCGCCTTATATATATTTTAGCATTTATTAAAAGAATTTACACTAATTACTTTTTAGTTTTAATTAAGTTATTAGTAAAATCAAACATTACCATCCCATTTTTTCTTACATCATAAATAATAGTTTGATTATCTTTTAATCTTTTTACAACTTCTTTATTTGGATGATTAAATTTATTATCTATACCAGCTGATATTAAGGCATATGTTGGATTAGTAGTTTTAATAAAACTTTCACTACTACTAGTCTTTGAACCATGATGACCAACTTTTAATATTGTAATATTACTTATATTATAATTATCTAAAATATAGTTTTCACTTTTAATACTAGCATCTCCCATAAATAATATTTTTTTATTAGAAATTGTTGCTAGCAAAACTAAACTACTATCATTTTCATCAGTATAAGTGTTAGATAATACTTGAATATGAAAATTTCCTAAAATTATTTGATCTTGTTCTTTTAATTTATATTTATTCAATGAGTTATGCCAAATTTGTTTTTCTAAATCATTAAGTTTGTTATTATTAAATAAGACAACTCCAACTGATATTGTTTTCATCAGATTCAAAGCTTCTCCAGCATGATCATAATCACCGTGAGTTAATACTAAGTAATCAAGTTTTGTAATTCCTAAACATCTTAAAAAACTTATTATATAACTAGCTCTGTTTTGTTTTTCATATTTTTTCCAAGGTTCATTATAGTATTCCATAACTCCACCTGTATCTATTAACATAGTTTTATTTTTAGATATTAATAAAAAACTATCTCCTTGACCAACATCAATCATGTAAAGACGATCAGAACAAGATATTTTAGGATATAAATAGTGCATTAAAAGGAAAAGAGTTAAAATGACCATTATTATTTTTCTTTTCAAGTATAGATAAGAAAATATTAATAGAAAATAAATAAAATAGAAATATATAGGTATTCTAGCTAAGACAAAATATCCTAGTTTAATTGAAGATAAATAATTAACACTTTGTTCAAAAATAGTTATAAAGTATTCTAATATGGTTGATAATACTGGTATAAAAAAACAGATAATAGATAGTGGAAAAATTATAAAGTTAATAAAAGGAACATAAAATAAATTATAAATTATACTTAAGATATTAATATAGGAAAAATGATATAAAGAAATGGGTAAACTAACTAAGAAGCTTACCCATGATACTTTTAATAACTCTACTATCTTTCCTTTAGATAATTTATTATCCATAAAAAGTATTAGTGTGCAAGTAATTACAGCTGAATATTGAAAACCAATATCATAAATATAAAATGGATTTATAAAAAATAGAATACTTAGCGATAGTAAAATTAAATGGAAAGGTTTTATATTGAAGTTAAAAGCTTTGTTTAGATAAAAGATAAAGCTAAATATAATTGCTCTATCAATAGCTGCACAAGGGGTTATTATAGTATAGTATAAACCAACAATCATAAATATTATAAATACTTTTTTTAGGTGTTTTATTTTAAAAAAATTTAGTATTTTTTCAATAATCAAGATTAATAAAGTAACTTGAGTTCCTGATAAAGCAAACAAATGGGAAATACCTAACTTTTGGAATTTATCTATTAAATCAATGTCAAAATTGGTATTATTTCCTAAAAAGAAAATATTAATATAACTACCAACGATATCATTGTTAATCTTTGATCTAACGAAATTTTTTAACTTTAGGAAAATATTACTGTTTTTTTCTAATATGGTAAAATCAGTAACTTTCATTAGGTAAAATATCTTTTGATTTTTTAAATAGGCTTGGTAGGAAAAACTATAAAAATTTTGACTGGAAAAAGGTTCTACTAATTCTCCTTTCAATTTAATTGTATCACCTAAAGAAAGATTCTTTTTAGTTGTGGTTAAGTGTTCTTTAGTGTCAAAATAATAATTAGCAATGATTTTTTCATCACCTTTAATAGTGGCAGAAAGTTTATTACCTTTATACTCTAAATCAGCGATCTTTCCTACTATTACACTATCACTCCTTTCATATTTAGAAGTATAATTAATATTTAAGGCAATAATTAAATAGGTTAAACTAACAAAAAATAATAGTATATATATAAATTTACAAAGTAATATTTTCCTTAATTTGATCAAAAGTCGATTCTCCTATACCATTAACTTCTTTTAACTGTTCAATATTTTGAAATGACCCTACTTCATTACGATAATCTATAATAGCTTTAGCCTTAGTTTCTCCTATGCCAGGAAGTGTCATTAATTCTTCTAATGTAGCATTATTAAGAGAAATTTTACTACTGCTAGAAGAACTTGCTTCTTCCTTATCAGTTGTTTCGATACAAGCATTATTAACAACTTCACTTTGAGTTACGCAAGCTTCTTGCTGTTGTTTCTCAATTTCTTTAGTTTTAGTAAAATCAGCAACTTCAGCATAACTATAAACAATAATAACCATCTCATCTTTCACTTTTTTAGCTAAATTTAATACTGATGTATCAGCATTAGTAGTTAAATCACCAGCTAGTCTAATAACATCAATAACTCTACTTCCTTCTTTAACAGTATAAATACCAGGAGAATTAATCTCTCCTTTTATATCTATTTGGTAATATTCTTCTTCTTTAGAAGTTTCTTTATCATGTTCTTTTTTCTCATTTTTAGTGGTATTTAATACAAGTTCTGTAGTCTTTTGGCTTTTTTTAAAGTTTATTTGAAATAAGAAGATACTACCAATAACTAATAGCAACGCAGTTAATATAATACAAGATATTATTATTTGTTTTCTATGTCTATAAGTAAAGGTCATTTCTAATTCCTCCTTTCCGAAAACATAGTAACAAAACTAAGAATAAAAAACAAAAGCTAGAAAATATAAATGATTAAAAAAAGAAAAGGCAATTATTAAAAAGCCTTTATGAAATATTTAATTTTACGTAGTTAATAATTCTAAAAATATAAAATTTATACTTTTATTTATTTTTTTCACGTAGTTTAGTTTCAATATTAACGCGTTGAACTATAGTTAAAGCAACCATTAAACACAAAGTAAAGCTACCACCATAACTCATAAAAGGTAATGGTACTCCTGTCATAGGCATTAATCCAAATAACCCCATTAAATTAATGATAACATGTAAAAAGATATATACAGCAACTCCATAACAAAGTAATGCTCCCCTATTGGTATAACTGTTTTTACCTATTTTTAAAATGCGATAAAGTAAATAGAAATAAGCAACAATAATTAAAATACCTACAATTAATCCTAATTCTTCAACAATTACAGCAAAAATAAAGTCTGTATATGGATATGGTAAATATAAATATTTTTGAGTACTATTTCCTAGACCTATTCCTGTTAAACCCCCATTATTAATAGCAATATAGCCATTACAAACTTGATTACCTGTATCAAGCAACCTATCACATGGTCTTGTAAAATTAAAGCGTTCTAATTGTCTTGCTTGTAAAATATTACCACCAGTCATGATAAGAACAGCTACAACTAAAATAGCCATACCTATAAAAAGCATTATAACTTTAGCTTTATTCTTCTTGGAAACTGGAGTAGCAAAGAAAATAAGACCTGTAAGGGAAGCAAAAATAATCGCTGTACCAAGATCTGGTTGTAACATAATAAGGAAAGTAATAACAATTCCTATAATTAAAGGAATAATAGCAACAAAGAAATTATTCAATCTTTTTTCATGAACTTCATAAAATCTAGCCATAAAAACTATCATAATAACTTTAATGAATTCACTAGGCTGTAAAGTAAAAGGACCTATAGGAATCCAACTAACAGCATAGTTAGTAGATTTACCATAAATTAATAATAGTATTAATACTGTTACCATAAATATTAATAAAGCATTAGACATAATACCATAAAACTTTGTATTAAATTTAATTATAAAAATACAAATTATGAAACTAACTATCAAAAAAAGGCCTTGTCTAATAAAATAAGCATAAGGACTACCACCATTCATATAAGAAGTAACATTACTAGCTGAAAATATCATAATTAATCCTAAAACAAAAAGTATTAATGTTATTAAAAACAAAGGTTTATCTAAATTTTTAATAATATCTTTTATCTTAGTCACTAATATTACTCCTTTCATAGCTTTTCTTTTAGAATATCATATTTTAAGTATAAACTAAAGTAACTAGGACAAATTCATTAACGATTTGACATATATTTTCATATTCTATATTAGATAAAGGAGGTTTTAAACTATGTATTATTTTGGTGGAGGATCTTGTGGCTGCAATATGCAATCACCATGGTTCTATCCTAACTACGGATGGAATAGTTGGGGAAATAACAATAATAATTATGCTATTATTTTAGTATTATTTATTCTTTTAGTTATTGTAATTGGTGCAAGATTTACTCATTAAGAAAGGTTATCCTTTCTTTTTTCTTTGTTTTGTGTTAAAATATAGCAAGAAATGGGGTATTTTAGATGTTAAAAAATAAAGATATTTTAGATGAAAAAGATAAACGTTTGCGATTAATTAGTAAAGATGTTACTTTTCCACTAAGCAAAGATGATTTAAAAACTATAGATTTAATGGTCGAATATTTAACTAATAGTCAAATAGAAAAATTAGCTTTAAAATATAATTTAAGACCTGGTATGGGAATGGCTGCTATTCAATTAGGAATTCCCAAAAGATTCCTTACTATCGTTCATGAAGTAGATGAAGGAGAATTTGATACTTATGTTATTTGTAATCCAAAAATAGTTAGTACATCAGTTGAAAAAATATATGTAGAAATGGGTGAAGGTTGTCTTTCTGTTAATAGAGAGGTTGAAGGTATTGTACCAAGATATGCTAGAGTTACTGTTGTAGGATATGATGTTAATGGTAATAAGATTAAAATACGGGCAAAAGAAGAATTAGCTATTGCTTTTCAACATGAAATTGATCATTTAAATGGAATTTTATTTACAGATTATATTGATCCTAAAAATCCATATAAAGATAAGGACTTATATCGTCCTATTTAGTTTTATTTATTTTCTTAATTATTTACAAAAATAATAACACCTGCTAGAATAAAATAGGAGGCCGATATGAAAAAATATATTATCTTATTAGTTTTAATAATTGTATTTATAGCAACTTTCTTTTATCGTCAACCTTTATATAATATATATAGAACATATATTGTAAAAGAAAATAAAAATGCTAGTTTAAATACGTCTAACGATTATAGTAGAGATTATGATTTTAACTATGTGCAATTAACAGATACTTTTACACCAAATAATTTTCAAGATTTATTAAATATATATTATACTGTTTTAAATTCTGGAGCGACTAATTTTTCTTTTTATTGTCCTGATGAATATCAAAGTTGTTTAGATGAAGTTGATAGCCTTGCTAATGATCAAAAAACTTTATCAGCAATTAATAATTTTGTTCATCCATTCAATAGTTTTAAACATTTAGAAACAACATATGATGATTATGGAAAGGTGACATTAAAAATTGAACATATTTATACAAAAAGTGATATTAAATTAATTAAAGCTAAAGTTAAAGATATCGAAAATGAGATTTGGAAAGATAATATGACAGAAACTGATAAAATTAAAGAAGCTCATAATTATATTATAAATAATAGTAAATATGATAAAGATCGTAGTGATAAAAATATAGTTAAGTATAAGTCTGATACTGCTTATGGTACTCTTTTAGAAGGCTATAGTTTATGTGGTGGATATACTGATGCAATGGAACTTTTTTTAGAAGATTTACATTTAAAAAATTATAAAATTTCAAGTGAAAATCATGTATGGAATGCTTTATATTTAAATGGATCTTGGTATCATTTAGATCTTACTTGGGATGATCCTATTACAAACGATGGTAGTGATATTTTAGAATATAATTTCTTTTTAATTACAACCAATGAATTAACTGAATTAGAAGATGAACAACATAATTATGATAAAAATATTTATAGTGAATTAGCAGTTTAAAAAAGCTTTTAGAACTTTTATCTAAAAGCTTTTTATATTAATTCTTCGTTATTGATTAGTTTAACACTAACTAATTTTGATACACCAGACTCTTGCATCGTAATTCCATATAAAGTATCAGCATACTCCATTGTCTTTTTTTTGTGAGTAATAATTAGAAATTGGGTTTTATTTTTATAATTAGCCAAATATTTACCAAATTCAATTACATTAGCTTCATCAAGAGCTGCTTCTACTTCATCAAAAACACAAAAAGGAACTGTTCTAACATTAATAATTGCAAATAATAAACTTATCGCTGTTAAAGTCTTTTCTCCACCAGATAATAAACTAATAGTAGTTAATTTCTTACCAGGTGGACATGCTGTTATTTCAATACCTGTTGTTAAAATATTATCATCTGTTAATTTCAAATCAGCTTCTCCTCCGTGAAATAAAGCTTTAAATACGTTTTTAAACTCTTTTCTTATTAATTCAAAAGTTTTTAGAAATTCTTCTTTCATAACTTCATCCATTTCTCTCATAATTTCTAAAAGCGTGTAAACAGCTTTTTCTAAATCTTCTTTTTGATGTAATAAAAACATATATCTAGTATTAACTCTTTCATATTCTTCAATTGCTGCCAAATTAACCATTCCTAGACTTTTAATATTAGCTTTATAATTATTAACTTTCGTTCTTGCTTCTTTCTCATCTAATTCTAAAGGATAATCTTTTCTTGCTTTTTCATAAGTTATAGAATATTCATTACTTAAAGTATCAAATAAGGTATCTAATTTAACATCTATTCTATTTAAATTAATTTCCAAATTGTTCTTTCGATCTTCATTTTTCCTAATCATATTATTTTTATATTTTGTATGTTCTTCTACATCTTCTATTTCTTCTTTTAATTTTTTGATATCTTTTTTTAAGGCGGTAATTTTAAATTCTAATTTTTCTTTATAACTACTTGATTCATAAAATCTATTTATTAATTCTTCTTCTTTACTATCAAGTATAGTATCATTACTTTCTAAATTATTAATATTATTTTTGATATTAGTAATTTTTTCTTTGCTGCTTAGTAAGATATTATTTTTTTGCGTAGTTTCTTCTAATAAGAAACGTAATTCTTTTTCTTTCAAATAAATTTTATCTTCTAATTTTCTAATATCTTCTTTTGTTTTGTTAGAATCTGTAAGAACTTTTTTATTATTTTCTTCTAAACTATTAACAATATTAGTATAATTTATTATTTCTTGATTAATCATAATAGAGCTTCTACTTTTATAACTAGCTCCACCTGATAAAGATCCACCTACATTTATAACATCTCCTGCTAGGGTTATAACTTTGTATTTTCTTTCTATTTTTTTACTAATTTTTAAAGCACTATCTATATCATCTGCTACAAGTACTAATCCTAATTGATTATATATAATGTTTTTATATTCATCATTGGTTGTAACTAAATCTGCTAAAACTCCTATATAACCAGGCATATCTTTTAATATACTTTGGGTATTATTATCAATATATCTACGTTTTATAACATTTATAGGAAAAAATGTTGCTCGACCTAAGTTATTATTTTTTAAATAACTTATTGCTTCTTTAGCTGATGTTTCATCTTTTACAATAATGAAATTTTTACTACTACTAATAGCAATATCTAAACATCTAATATAGTCTTCTTTGGTTTTTAAAACATTACCAATTATGTCATATATACCATTTAATTTTTTAGAATCTAATATTTTTCTAACTCCTAAGGGTAAATTATTTCCTCGTTCTTCTTCTAATTTTAATAAATCTATTTTATGTTTATAATTTAAAATATCTCTATCTTGCTTACTATAAGTTTGATCATAATTTTTTAGAGTTAATTTTAAGCCTTTAAGATTACTTTTATTACTATTAATTTCCTCAGTCATATTAGATATATTAGTATTAGCATTGTTAATTTCTTCTTCTAAAACATCAATACTTTTATTTATATTAGCTTTTTCCTCATAAAGATTTCTAATTTCTTGTTCTTTAATAGAAACATTTTTATTTTTTCTTTGTTCTTTTAATATGTTTAACTGAACACTTAAATCACCTACTTCTTCAGTTTTTTTCAATAGTTCTTTTTGAGTAAATTCTAAATCTTTTTCTAAAGTTTCTAAAGCCATTTTTTTCTTTAAACATTCCCCATTATCAGCATTAGAGATGCTTTCTAAATTTAATATTTCTTTTTCAATATTTTCTTTTTCTTTTTTTAATATTTCTTCTTCACTTACTAAATTATATATATCATAAGATATTAAAGCTATTTCTAATTTTTCTAAAGCTTCTTTTGTTTCTTTATATTTAATAGCTTTTTCACTTTGTTCTTTTAAAGGTGTTACTTGGACTTCTAATTCGTTAATAATATCTTCAACTCTTGTCATAGCATCATTTGTTTTATCTAGTTTTCTTAATGCTTCTTCTTTTCTTTTTTTATATTTTAAAATACCAGCTGCTTCTTCAAAAACTATTCTTCTATCATCATTACTTTCACTGATTATTTTAGAAACTTCTCCTTGGGAAATAATATTGAATGATTCTTTACCAACACCACTATCTAAAAATAAATTAACAATATCTTTTAACCGACATTTATTATTATTGATAAAGTATTCATTTTCTCCACTTCTAAATACCCTTCTTTTAACACTAACTTCACTAAAATCTACTTTTAGATAATGATCACTATTATCAAAAATTAACTCTACACTAGCAACATTTTTAGCTTTTCTGCTTGCACTACCTGCAAAAATAACATCGCTCATACCACCGTCACCACGTAGATTTTTAACTGATTGTTCTCCTAATACCCATCTTATAGCATCTACTATATTACTTTTACCACTACCATTTGGTCCAACAATACAAGTAACTTCATCATCTAATTTTATTTCCATTTTATCTGCAAAAGATTTAAATCCATTTGTTACTATTTCCTTTAAATACATATTAACACCACTCTCTACTTTTATCATTTTATCAAAAATTATTATTTAAAACAATATTATTTCCTTGTTATTTAAAGGATTTTATGTTAAAATATTAACAATTTTAAAGGGGGAGTATTATTTATGAATTATATTATTGATGAAAAGAAAATATTTATTGATGAAGAAAAAAAGCCTTTTGGTAAGGGTTCTGAAGGTAAATGTTATAAAAAGAATAACCAGATTTATAAAATTTATTATAAAAATGCAATTAATGAATTTGGACGTAATAAATGTCTTGATCATCAATATTTAATTGGTATACCTACGAAACAAATCATTTTACCTAACGCTCTTATATATAATGAAGATTATTCTTATGCTGGATATAGAAAGGATATTGCCAAAGGAGAAAAGGATGTTACTAAAAAACAGGGATTTAGTCTACTTCCTAGTAAAAAATTTATTTCTAATTTACAAATATTAGAAAGTGATATGAGATTACTTGCAAATAATTATGTTTTAGTCGCTGATATTCAACCTGTTAATTATTTTTTTGATCAAGAAAAAGGAATTATGAAATTAATTGATCCTGGAAGATATAGAATTGGTAAATTTGATTATATAAATGACTTTGATGATAATGATTTAAAAGAAGTATGTAATAGGCAAAATAAACAATTGCTAGAAAATTTAGTAACAAATTTAATTTATAATGATATTATTAAATATAAGCCTTTAAATAGTAAGAAGAAATTACAAAAATTAAGGGATTACATAAAAAATGATAAATCTTCTTTGAGTTATAGTGAATATTTTGAAGAAACATTAAATAGTTTTGAAGATGCTAATACATATTTTAAATCTTTAGGTAAGTATATAAGATAAAAAGCGTAGAATTTTTCTTTATCTACGCTATTTTTATCTTTTTTTATTTAACATGTTATCATAATATTTAAATAAATCTTCAAAAGCATTGTAATGAACTATTTCTCTTTGTCTTAACCATAATAAAGGTCCTATAACATCAGGGTCATTTGTTAAATCTATTAAGTTTTCATAAACAGCTCTAGCTTTTTGTTCAGCGGCCATATCTTCCATAATATCTGCTAAAGGGTCTCCTGTTGTTGCAAAATAAGCAACTGTAAATGGTACTCCATTAGCATCTGTTGGATATAATGCATTTTTATGTTCGGCATAATGAGGAGCTAATCCTGCTGCTTTCATTTCTTCCACGGTCGCATCTTTTAATAATTGATATACCATAGTAGAGATCATTTCCACATGAGCTAGTTCTTCTGTACCATAATGTTATCTGTAAAAACTATAGCAACGAGTCTTTGATACT
>CAMMBL010000022.1 GCA_946494015.1 uncultured Mycoplasmatota bacterium
AAAGGTACTAGATTATGGCTAAATGCCCCCCCCCCAGGTAACTATTTGTAAACGGATATTCATCATCTTTTACCTACTCCTTTCTTCTATCTTCTTATAACTTTATGTTAACATATTAATCTATTTTAGTCTATATCAAAAAATAATAAAAAATTAAATATTTTTTTAAAAAATATGATATTATTAATAGTAGGTGATAAAAAGTGATAAAGAAAATTGAAACAAAAAGATTATTAGAAATTTTTAAAGGTATATTAACTTTTATTATATTTTATTTCAGTAGTTACTTACAAATAATACCAATAACTTTATTTAACATTAATGTTAATAACTATACTAATAAAGATCTTGCCATAGTTAATACTTTTACAGATATTATATTAGTTTTAATCTTAATTTTTCTTTACTTTAAAGAAATAAAAAAAGAATTAAAAGATTTTAAAAAGAATTATAAAAAAGATTTAGATATTGGATTAAAATACTGGGTTGTTGGTTTAATAATTATGTGTGTTACTAATATTTTAATTAGTATTATAACTCCATTAAATACTTCATCAAATGAAGAAGCTGTTCAAGGATTAATAAATGCTACTCCTTACTTAATGTTATTTACAGCCGGTATTTTAGCACCTATCGCTGAAGAATTAACTTTTAGAAAAGGGATTAGTAAAATCTTTAAAAATAAATGGATATATTGTATCGCATCAGGATTAATTTTTGGACTATTACATGTCATTGGTAGTGGTAATATCTTAGAATATCTATATATAATTCCTTATGGAAGTTTAGGATTTTTCTTTGCCTTAACTTATTATGAAACTAAAAATATTTTCCCATCTATTTGTATGCATGCTATTCATAACAGTGCCTTAATAATTTTATCTATTCTAAGCTTTTAAAAAGAAGCCAAAATTTGGCTTCTTTTATTTATCTTTTACTTTAGCTTTAAACATCTTAATTATATTACTTGTAATTTTCTCATAACTTTCTACTATCTCATTATCACTTATATTCTTTTTAGGATCATAAAAAGTTAATTGAAATGATATTTCATTTTCATCTTTACTACTATCAATATTAGAAATTTCAATATTTGTAAGTAACTTACCATCAGCTTTTTTAATAGAAGTAATTAAATCACTAGAAATAACATTTTTATCAATTATAAATGCCACCTCTTTTTTTATACTAGAAAACTGGGGAATATCATGATATGTCATTTTTCTTACTTTAAATGATAATACTTTTCTTAAATTTAATTCAAATACATAAACATCATCACTAGTTTCATTAGGATGAAGTTTACCTATTACTCCTACATCCTGTCCTTGTAATATTATATTTGCACTTTGATAAGGATGAAACTCTAAAGGAATACTATTATTTTTTAAACTATATCTTCCCTGATAACCTAAATAATCTAATAATTCTTCTAATATTCCCTTAATAACATAAAAATCTATCTTTTGACTATTTATACCTAAATAATAATTACCACTCATTAAAACAGCTAATTTTTGTTCATCTTTAACTTTTCCTTCATCTATATAAAAACCTTTACCTAATTCAAAAATTGAAATATTATCATTTCCTTTTAATTTATTATAATCATATATATCTTTTAAAGAAGATAATAAACTATAACGGAAAGTATTTTTATTATCTATTACAGCTTCAAACTTATCATTAGTATATTTATTAACCAATTCTTCTTTAACAATCATATTACTTAATACTTCATTAAGACCTAAATTTATTAACTTATTTTTTATTTCTCTTACTGTCTTATTATAATTACTGCTACCAAAACTTAAATTAGGTAATTTACCATTTATGTTATTTAATCCATATATTCTACATACTTCATTAATTAAATCAAGAGAAGTTAATATATCCATTCTTCTAGTAGGTACTGTTACTATAATATCTTTACTTCTATCTTTAACTGCAAAACTTAAATCATTAAAAATATTTAATACTTCTTCTTTAGATATATCAATACCTAATGCCTTTCTTATTTCTTCAAGTGTTATTATGATATCTTTAGGATCTTTAGAAGTCTTATCATGACTAATTATACCTTTTACAATAGAAGCATCAGCATATTTTTGAAGTAAATCACAACAATGTTCTATAGCCATATATGATCTAATTGGATCAATTCCTTTTCCAAAACGATTACTAGCTTCACTACTTAATATTTTTTTAGATGTTTTACTTATTCTATCAGTATTAAAAATTGCTACTTCAATAATAATATTTTTAGTATCAGGAACAACTTCAGTTTCAAGTCCTCCTCTTACTCCTGCTAAACCAACTGCACACTCTTTATTAGCTATTACCATATCTTCAGAACTTAAAATTCTCTTTTTCCCATCTAAAGTTACCACTTCTTCTTTTTCTTTAGCATCTCTAACAATTATAGTATCACCTAATTTATCAGCATCATAAAAATGAAGTGGTTGTCCTGTTTCTAACATTACATAATTTGATATATCAACAACATTATTAATAGATCTAATTCCACTTGCAATTAATCTATTTTTAATAAAAGCTGGAGATTCTTTTATTTTAACATTTTCAATCTTTTTTACTATAAATAATGGACAATCTTCTATTTCAACAGAAAGATTAAAAACATCTTTTATCTCTTTATCATTTTCTTTATATGAACAAAGAGGCTCCTTAACTTGCAAATGATATATAGCTCCAAGTTCATAAGCTAATCCTAATACACTTAAAAGATCTCCCCGATTAGGTGATAAATCAAAATCAATAACTTCATCATCTAATTCTAAAACTTTAATAGGATCAATTCCAACAGGCGTATCAAGAGGTAATTCATGAATAGTTTCACTATCTTTAGCCTCTAAAAAGCGATGTTCAAGACCAAGTTCTGCAATAGAACAAATCATACCATTAGATATTACTCCTCTTTTATTAGTAGAACCAATAATACCTAAAGGCAATTTAGACCCAACTTTTGCAACAATAACCTTTATTCCTTTTCTAACATTAGGCGCTCCACATACTATTTGTAAAACTTCATCTCCTACATCTACTTGACAAACATGTAAATGATCTGATTGTTGATGCATACTACATTCTAATACTTCTCCAGTTACTAAGCCACTACAAGGAATTAAAGAATATGCACTTTTATATTTATTACCAATTAAATTCATAGTTTCTGCTATTTCTTTAATAGATAATTTATCATCTAAATCAATATAATCTTTAACAAAATTTCTACTTAACTTCATTTTCTTCATCCTTTCTATCAAACTGTTTAAGAAATCTAACATCATTTTCATATAACCTTAAATCTTCTTTAATTTCATATTTAAAAATAGCAAGGTTATCTATTAGAAAATTAAATCTAAATCCTTGATAAATTTTATTATCTAAATTAAAATTTTCTAAAAAACTAGGATAAAGCATAAAAGCATCAGCTACTTTTATAAAACCATTATTACATAAAGAACAACCCTTAGTTGCACAATTAAAACAATTTACATCAACATCAAGAGCTATTTGTCCTAAAGAAGAATAATTAAACCGGAATCTAATCTTAGTTTTAATACCTAAAACTTTTTTTAAAGTTAATTCTAACGTTCCTTTTAAATCAGCTAAAGAAATATTTTTCCCAATAACTAATCCTTCTAACTGCATATTTTGAGAAAATTTATTTTTTTCTTCATTATATTTATAAGTTTCCAAAGGATAAATAACTTGTAATGATTTTTTATTTATAGAAATATTGTCTTCTACTAAAGATTTAATTTTCTCATCTTCTTTATTAAGATTCAATTCATCTAAATCAAACACTGTATATCCTAAAGATAAAAGACTATCTTCTAATTGTTCCACAACTCTTGTTATTGGATGTTTACTACCTCTTTTAATTTTCTTACTAGGCAATGATATATCAATAATTTCATGCTCTAATTTATCGGCTAAAAGCTCTTTTTCAAACTTTTCTTTCATTTCTTCATAATTACTATTAAAATAATCCTTCAAATGATTTATTTTTAAATTAAAAGTTTTCTTTTCTTCTTTAGGTATTTTCTTCATATTACTATAAAGAACTGTAATAATACCATTTTTACTTAAATATTTATTTTTAAGATTATTTAAATCTTCTATATTTTTAGCCAAAGTTAAATCTTTTTCTAATTCTTTTTTTATTTCATCTATATTCATTACTAACATCTCCTTTGTTTTTATTTAAAAAACAACTATATTTAAAAGTAATAACACCAAAATATTACTCTAATTTATAGTTGTTTAATTATCTTTCTTTAAGCAATTAATATTAATAATTACTATTTATAAAGAAAATAAATTTATACAGTCATTAACTCCTTCTCTTTATTTTTATAAGCATTTTCAATATCTTTATTATATTCATTTACTAATTCTTGAATTTCTTTCATCATAGCCTTTTCTAAATCTTCAGATAAATCCATCTTCTCAATCTTTTCATTAGCTTCATGTCTTATATTTCTAATAACTACTTTTGCTTCTTCAGACATTGCTTTAACTTGTTTAGTCAACTCTTTTCTTCTTTCTTCCGTTAAAGCTGGTATAACAATTCTAATAGTTTCTCCATCATTACTTGGATTATAACCAAGATTAGCAGCAATTATAGCTTTTTCAATAGAAGCTAAACAACTTCTATCAAATGGTTTTATTAAAAGTTGAGTTGCTTCTGGAACTGATATAGTAGCTAATTGTTTTAAAGGTGTCATAGATCCATAATAATCTACTGATACACCATCTAAACTAGAAGGATTCGCTCTCCCAGCTCTAACTGTAGTAAATCTTTTTTCTAACGTTTCTAAAGCTAATTTCATTTTATTCTCAGTTGTTTTTATAAAATCTTCATTCATTTATTATCTCTCCTTACATAAATTTTACTATAAGTTTTTTAAAATTTCAACTATATTAAATTATGACGAATATATGTTGTAACCCTAGAATCTAAATAAACATCAACTACCCCTTTATTTACAGTTTTAATAAAACCAAGACCATTAATGCATAAATCTTCATCATATTTAAGCTGATAAGTCCTTTTTTGTAAATTTTTTAAAGTATCACGTTTATTAGCAATTCTTTTTACTTTTAAACCATTAGAAACATAAAAAGTAAAACTATTCTTCTCCCCTTCAACATAATCAATTCTCAATATATCTTCAATTATAATACTTTGATTTTTTCTTATTTGAAATGTTTTAGGTTTTATTTCTTTTTTAGGATTAATTTTCTTAAAATTATCTTGATCTAAATAGTTAATAATACTACCACTATCAACAAGTCCTGGTGTATCTATCAAAGTTAAATAATCATTTATCTCAATTTTAATAGTATTTAAAGTCGTAGATGGTAATGGTGATATAGTTAACTCTCTTAAATTAGTAGAATAATTTTTTAATAGTTTATTTATTAAAGTACTTTTACCAGCATTAGTATGACCGACTACATAAACATTATTACTAGTTTGATATAATTTAATCTGTTTTAAAAGATAATCAATATTATAGTTTTTCTCACTACTAATAATAATTACTTTTTCAAAAGGATTATCCATATTATTAAAATATGATATAAGCTTTTCTTCTTTAACAGATTTAGGTAACACATCTTTTTTATTTAAAACAAGGATCATTTTATTAGGTATAATATTTCTAATTTCATTAAGATCTTCTTCTATATTAAGAATATCTACTATATATAAAACTAAATCTTTAGTTTCTCCAATTCTTTTTAATATTTCAATGTATTCATCATTATTTTTTGTTACTATTTGGTATTCTCCATAATTTTTAATTCTAAAACATCTTTGACATAACGGATTATCAAAAGAAGTTGTATATCCTTCTTGTAAAATATTCTCATCTTGAAGTTTAACTCCACAACCTTCACAATATTTATCTTTTATCATAATAAATTCCTTTCTTAAATAAATTATGATTAGCATATTTATTCATAATTTTCTTTTCTATAAATCTACTTATATCAGTTATTTTTAAATCTTTAGGACCTATAGAATCAACAAAAATCTTAGTAATTTTTCCTTTATATCCATAACCCATATCTGTAATAAATTGATCACCAATAATCGCTATATCAGAACTTTGCAAATTATATTTCTTTTTAATCTGTTTTAAAGTTCTAATAGATGGTTTTAAAGCAAAAGAATATGTTTCTATATTCAATTGTTTAGCAAACAGTGAAACTCTTTTTTTAGGACTATTTGAAACAATAAGAACTATAAAGTCTTTTTTTAATTTTTCTATTAAGTTTTTAACTTCTAAAGAAGCTTCTACTTCATCAATAAGTACCAAAGTATTATCCAAATCAAATATTATACATTTAATACCTTTTTCTTTTAAATAATTATAATTAATATTGTATATATTTTTTTGATAAATATCAGGCAAATATTTATTCATAAATACTACACCTCTTTCTTCTTTATTATACCTTTATTTTTTTATATTGGGTAGTATAATTTTAAGTTTATAATTTAATTACTTACTCTTTGCCTCATTAACATAGTATTAGACGTTATAGTTTTAAAAGTATAACCTTCTGCTATACCGTAATCAATAATTTTACCTAAAGCATCTTTTGTATAGGTTTTTGTATCATGCATTAAAATAATATTAGGTTTATCATGATCTAATTTATTTTTAATATTATTATAGATTTTATCAGCATCTCGTGCAAAGGAACTATCACCACTTTCAATATTCCAATCATAATATTGATAACCTCTATTTATTACTTCAGAAGTTAAAATACTCATAATTCCCTGACTATACTTTTGACTAATAGTATTACTACTACCTCCAGGAAATCTAATAATATTAGTTTGCACCCCTGTTAAATTATATATTCTATTATAGACTTGTTCTAAATCTTCAAAATAATTATCAACAGAAGAATAAATATAAGCATAGTTATGAGTAGATGTATGAATACCAATAGAATGTCCTTCTAACACGATTCTTTTTATTAAATCATCAGGACCATTACCAGTAACAAAAAAAGTAGCTTTAATATTTTTTTCTTTTAAAATATCTAATATTTGATCTGTCGTTCCACTTCTAGGTCCATCATCAAAAGTTAAATATATAGTATTTTTTTCTAATGGTTCCATAACTTTCACATTACGCTTAATTACAGCTTTATTATTACTTTTATCTTTAACCGTATAAATAACTTCATAAGTCCCTATCTTTGACGTATCTATATTATTAGTAATTTTTATATTATTGCTCAAATCTTTATCACACAAATCAAAAGCCCTAACTCCTTCTTCATTATAATTACTATTAAGAGGAACAAAAACAGTACTTAAACCATTCAATGTAATTTCAGGCTTATCTATATCTTTTTTATTTAATTTACGAACAACTACTGTTTTATTATTAGAACTATCACTACAAGAATAAATTATTTTATCTTTCTTTTTATCTATTTTAACTAAATTAGTAATATTTCCATCAACATTATCTAAAGCTTTATACCCTAGTTCTTTATATTTACCATTAGGACAATAATACACATCATTACCACCATTTAAAATAATCATTGGTTTTTCTATATCTTTTACAATTACAGTTCTTTTTATTTTATATCTAAATAACTTATAATTATAAATATAATCTATATAGTAAATTCCTTCTTTTTTAGTATTTACATCACTGTTAATAATTATCTTTGCCTTAGCTTTATCATATAAAGAATCAACTTTTAATCCTTGATCAACATACTTTGAATTAATATTTAAAATTATTTTTTCATCACCTATCAATTTAACTTTGGGATTAAAAATTAAAATTACTAATAAAAAAATAATTGTAAAAATAACACTAATATAAATAAATATATTTCTTTTTTTATTTTGATGATTTCTATTTATCTTAGTAAACATAATAATACTTTCTCCTGTTAATATTATATCAATATTCTAATTAACTATCAATAATAGTATTATTCACCTAAATCAACACCTTTATACTTATTATTCTTAATAAATTCTCTAAGTATTTTAGTTAAAGCTCTTTTTTCTATTCTTGATACATAACTTCTTGAAATATTAAGTTTATCAGCAATCATTTTTTGTGTCCATTCTTTTTCTCCATTTAAACCATAACGCTTAACTATTATCTCTTTCTCTCTTTTACTTAAAATTCTTAAATAATCATTTAAAAGTTTAACATTATCTTTTAAATTAATTTCTTCAATAAAATCTGGTCGTGGAGCTTTTATAACATCAAGAATAGAGATTTCATTACCTTCTTTATCAAAACCAACTGGTTCATTTAAAGATATATTTTTATTATTTTTATTATTAGCACGAAAATACATAAGTATTTCATTTTGAATACATTTAGCACAATATGTTGTAAGTTTATTACCTTTATTTGAAACAAAGGTATCAACACCTTTTATAAGGCCAATAGTACCAACACTAATAAGATCATCTTGATCAACATTTTTATAATCAAATTTTTTAACAATATGAGCAACTAATCTAAGATTATGTTCTATTAATTTATTACGTGCTTCCTTATTACCTTCACTCATTTTTTTAATACAATCTTCTTCATCTTCTTTTGATAGTGGTTCTTTAAACACTTGATTAGAATAACTAGCGGTAAAAGAAAAAAAACCTCTTATACTATCAAACAAATTAAATAACATTAATATCACCTAATAAATAATATGTCAAAAAAAAGGAGTTAGAATATCTAAGTTAGCTACCATTAAAATAATATTTAGAATCTATAAATGTATAGGATTAAAATCAACCTCTAAATTGACTTTATTTATAGCAGCATAATAAGCAACTAATTTTTCTAATACTTCATAAAGATTATCTTGATATTGATATTTAAGTATTAATTGATAATAGTAAATATTTTGTTTTTTAAAAATAGAAGCAGGACTTGGTCCTAAAATAATAGTTTTATCTAAGTATTTATGGCATATTTTCTCACACTTTTTAGATTCTATTAAAGCCAATTTACTATCTTTACTAGAAACATTTAAAGATACAAGATAATAATATGGTGGATACTTCATTAACCTTCTATTTTTCATTTCTTCTTTATAAAAAGTCATATAATCATTATCTTTAGCATTTTTAATAGCATAATTATCAGGATTAAAGGTTTGAAACATAACTTTACCTTTCTTTTCACTTCTACCAGCTCTACCAGCAACCTGACTAAGTAAATCAAAAGTCCTCTCACTACTTCTAAAATCAGGTAACATAAGGGAAGTATCAGCATTTATTACTCCTACTAAAGTAACATTAGGAAAATCAAGCCCTTTAGCAACCATTTGAGTACCAAGTAATATATTTGCATCTCCTTTGGCGAAAGCATCAACTATTTTTTTATGAGCACCCTTTCTACTAGTAGTATCAACATCCATTCTAAGAACTTTTATATTAGGAAAAATTTCTTTTATTTCTTCTTCTATCTTCTCTGTTCCAACCCCTAAATCCTTTAAAGATTTCTCATGACACATAGGACAAGTAATATCATATTTAGTAGCATAACCACAGTAATGACATCTTAAGATATTACTACTTTTATGATAAGTTAAAGTAATATCACAATTAGGACATTTAACCGTTTCCCCACAATTTGAACAAGTAACAAAAGAAGAATATCCTCGTCTATTTAATAAAAGTATTACTTGTTCCTCTCTTTCTATAGTTTTATTAATTTCCTCTATTAAAGGCATAGAAAAATGTCCTTTAGATTTTCCTATTTCTTTATTCATATCAATAAGTTCTACTTCAGGTAATTTTCTACCATTAACACGTTTTTTTAAACTAACAAGATTAAAGACATTTTTTAAACCTCTTGCATATTCTTCTAACATAGGAGTTGCACTACCAAGTACTACTTTAGCCTTATTATCTAAAGCCCGTTTTATAGCGACATCTTTAGCATTATATCTAGGATTATTATCTTGTTTATAAGAATCACTATGACACTCATCTATAATAATTAAGCCAAGATTTTTAAGTGGGGCAAAAACAGCACTTCTAGCACCTATTACAATATCTACTTCATCTCTTACTATTTTTCGGTACTCATCATATTTTTCTCCATCTGATAAACCACTATGTAAAAGTGCTATATTACTACCAAATCTTTCTTCAAAGCGTCTAATTAATTGAGGCGTTAAAGATATTTCAGGAACTAAAACTATACTCTTTAACCCTTTCTTTAAGTATTCAGCAATTAATTCCATATATACTTCAGTTTTTCCACTACCAGTAACTCCATATAATAAGGAAACTGTCTTTTCAGTATTTAAAATATTAGCAACACATTCTTGTTGTAAAGATGTTAATTCTTTCTTTTGTTTTTTTATATTATCATAATCTAATCTATAAATTTCTTCTTCACACACTCTTAAAATATTATTTTTAACCAAAGTATTAAGAATAAAGGTAGATACATTTTTTAAATCTTCTTTAGTTAATTTATCTTTATTAGTAAATAACGCTACAACGTCCTGTTGTTTAGAAGTTAATTTCTTATCACAATTATTTAAATAATATACTTTTCTATATTTCTTATTAACGCTATTTTTAATACTAGCTTTATATCCTTTAGGAAGCATTACTTGATAACAACTAATTAATGATGCAAGAGTTGTTTTTTTTAAGTATTTACCAAGTTCTAATAATTCTTTAGTAAGTATTACTTCTTCATCTAAAACATCTTTTACTTCTTTTAAATTATCAACGTCACTTACTTTCTTAATTTCTAAAATAAACCCTACTAATTCTCTATTTCCAAAAGGTACTGTCACTCTTTTTCCTATTTTAATTAAAGACTCCAAACTTTTAGGAACAAGATAGTCAAAAACCTTATCAACACTCTTACTTGTTATTTCCACTAAAACACCTACTATCAAAAAACACACCTCCCAAAATAAAACTATAGTTCGTAAAAACTTTTAAAGAAAAATTAGGCCTTAGCCTAATTTCTAAATAAATAAAGCCATATATATTAAAAATGCAAAATAAATGAAACTTACTATTAAACCATTTATTTGTTCAAATTTACTACTTTTATATTTAACTCCTACGCCAATCATCATTAACGCCCCGCCTATTAAACCACCAATATGAGCAGCATTATCAATACCAGGAACAGCAAAACCTAAAAGAAGATTAATAACGATTAAAGGAATAATTTGACTTTTTATAACTGTACCAAGATAAACACGATAATGATAACCAAAATAAAGTAAAGCTCCAAGTAATCCAAAAATTGCTCCACTTGCCCCTACACTTACAGCATTAGGAGTAACGGCAACTGATAAAAGACTACCACTTATAGCACTAAATAAATATACTACTAAAAATCGCCACTTGCCAATAAAACTTTCAAGTTGCATTCCAATTATCCATAAAGCATACATATTAAATAGTAAATGAGCAATATTAGCATGTAAAAAAGAAGCTGTTAATAATCGGTAATATTCTCCCATTTTAACAAAAGGCCCATAAGATGCAAAAGCATTGGTAACACTATCAGAAGTTCCCATTAACATTGGAAAAACAAATACAAAAATATTGATTATTAAAAGTATATATGTAACTATTGGTTGTTTAGGTTTAAAAACATCAGCCACTTTCTCTTGATCTTGTTTATTATGCTTATTTATATCATTAGTAACTTTAACAAATAAATCTATACCTTCTTCACTAAATTTTAATTTTCTAGCTAAATCAGGAAATATTGATTTTAACAATTTATTTTTTTTAATATCAGCATCCTCATGAACTTCTACTGCCGTTAAATTATCATTTTTAAATTCTTCTAAATTAACACTACCTCCAAGATCCAAAAAGATACTAAGAGTATTTAATTTAAAAGACAAAGTTTTCTTTTTTATTTTCTTTAATATTCTATTTGTCTTAAAAATATCAAATTTATATTGTTCATCATTATGAATATATCTAATAACAATTCTAACAATTTTATAATCTTCATCTAAGTTTTCAAGCCAAATTTCATCCTCAGCACCTTGTAAAATAATTGGTGTATATCCTTTTTCAGTAATAAAATAATGAAGAAGTTTCATGGCTAGAGTATTTTTTTCATTCATATCTATAATATGTTCTTCCATATATATCCCCTTCCGCCTTATATTCTATCATAATTTATATTATAAATAAACATATTAACCTGATAATTATAAATTTAATTTTATTAAATTACTTACTATTATCTTCTTCGTAATTCCAAATTCCTAACTTTCCTTTCGCTAAAAAAGGATCTTTTAATATCTCTATATCATCTAAAACCCAAGCATATCTTCCTATTTTATAATCTCCACAAAAATATTCTAATTTATCTTTTTTTATATTTTCTAAAAACTTTTCATCCATATAAATACAATCTACTAACTTACATTTACAAATAATATAGCCAAAATTCAAATTATTAGTTCCTACAAGTCCCATCAATTCTTTATTATTCTTCCATTCTTTAGGTATTCTTGTAGAACTAGCATGAATATATAACTCTCCTCTATAATTTGTTTTAAAACTCCTAGTTTCAATTTTCTTTTTACCAAGTTTTATCAATGTTGCATACGGTTCTATTAAACTAAGTACTTTCATTACTACCTCTTTATTATTTATTAATAGTATCTTCTTCTAATTCTTTTAAATATTTACAAAACTCTAAAGGAGGATCTACTTCAAAATATAACTCTTTGAAAGTAACTGGATGAATTAATTTAATACTTTTAGAATGTAACATTTGTCCAAAAGGAGTAGTATTCTTATGATTACCATAAACAGGATCATTACTAACAGGATGTTTAATATAATTCATATGTACTCTTATTTGATGAGTTCTACCTGTATCTAAAATACACTCTAACAAAGTATTATTTCTAAATCTTTTTAATACCCTAAAATTTGTAATAGCCTCCTTACTATTTTTAGAAGTAACAGCCATTTTTTGTCTATTACCTTCATCTCTACCTATTGGTGCATCAATTGTTCCCGTTAAATTAGGAATAACTCCATCTACTATAGCAAGATAATGTCTTTCAACCTTTTTATTTTTAATCATTTCACTTAACAATTCCATAGTTTTATTATCTTTGGCAACTATCATTAAACCACTAGTATCTTTATCAAGACGATGAACTATTCCTGGCCTAAAACTTCCATCATTACTAACTTTAGCATGATAAATAAGAGCATTAACTAAAGTATCAGTAATATGTCCTGGGGCTGGATGCGTAACTAACCCACTTTGCTTATTAATAATCATTAGATATTGATCTTCATAAACAATGTTTAATGGAATATCAGTAGGAACTAAATCATCATAATTAACTTCATCATCTAAAGTAATATTGATAATATCTCCACTTTTAACTTTATAACTAGCATTTTTAATATTGTTATTAACTAAAATTTTCCTTTCATTTAATAATTTTGCTACCCTACTTCTTGATAAATCACTATTATTAGCAATAAAAACATCTAATCTAACCCCATCAGTATTAACTTCTATTTTCATTATATACACCTCTTATTTCTTTTATTAAAACAATAAATATTCCTCCAACAATTAATATATCAGCTAAATTAAAGATTGGATAATTATAATTAAATATTTTAAAAGATAAATAATCTATAATATAACCATCTACTAATCTATCAATAAAGTTACCTAAAAGGCCTCCTAATACTAAAGAATATCCTAAAGCAAGCACCTTATCTTGAAAATTATTTTTAAGCTCATAGATAATAAATACTAAACAAACTAAAGCAATAATAATTAAAAGATAAGTTCTATTAGAAAAAAGAGAAAAAGCAGCACCATCATTTAAAACATATTTTAAAGAAAAGAAATTTTTAATAATAACAATATTATCAACATAACTCTTAACTAAATACTTAATAACTAAATCAACTATTACTAAAAAAGTAACTAAAATAACAATATTATTCTTCTTCATCATTTCTCCTTATAAATTCTACTTTATTAACTACAAGCTGTAACTCATCATACCTTTTCTCAACACTTCCTCTAAATAAACAAATATCCCCCTTACTTATACTAGCATACAATTTTAAAGTTCGCGGAAAAAAAACACAATCAAGCATACTTGTTTCATCACTAACCAAAACAAAAGCCATTTCTTCATTCTTTTTAGTTTTAATTGTCTTAATTTTCTCAACCATTACAACAATATTAACAATTTTATTAAAATGTTTTGCTAAATCATTAATAGTAATTATATTATTATAATTATTTTTATAAATTGTAACTGGATGATTACTAATATAAAAGCCAAAACATTCTTGCTCTTGTTCTAACAAAACACTACTAGGAAATTCATTATAAATAACAATTTCTGGTTTTAAAACTAAACTCTCATCTAAATCAATAGTAAGTTCTCCATAATTAAATAGACTATCTAAATTAGTTATTAATGTTTTTTTATTATAGGAAAAGCAGTCAAAAGAAGAAGCCTTTATTAAAGTTTCCATTTGTTTTTTAGTAACTCCACTTCTAATTAGTCTTGAAAATGCATCATAAATATCTGCAAATGGCTTTGTTCCTCTCTCCATTATAATATTCTTAGAAATATTTATTCCTACACCTTTAATAGACGAAAAAGGAAAAACAATAGAATTATCACTCAACGTAAATTTATCAGTACTTTTATTAATATCAGGTTTAGATAATTCTAAATTATGACCTCGTATTTCATTTATATACTCTTTTGTCTTACTAACTACACCTATAACATTGCTTAACAAATTAGCATAAAATTCTAATGGAAAATGTACTTTTAAATAAGCCATTTTATAAGCTACAAGTGAATATGCAACCGCATGACTTTTATTAAAACCATAACCTGCAAATTTTAAAATACTTGCAAAAATAGGTTTTGAAATATTTATATCATGCCCAAGTTTAGTAGCTTTCAATAAAAATTTATCTTCTTCTTCTTTTAAAATATCTGCTTTTTTCTTACTAATAGCTCGTCTTAAAATATCAGCCTCTCCTAAAGTATAGCCAGCATAATAATTAGCAACCTGCATTATTTGTTCTTGATAAATCATAATTCCATAAGTATCTTTTAAAATAGGTTCAAGTGAAGGATCTTGGTAAATAACTTTCTCTTTTCCTTCTTTTCTTGCAATATATAAATCTATATTTTCAGCTGGTCCTGGTCTAAATAAAGCTATTGCTGCTACTAAATCATTAAAACTAGTTGGTTTAAGTTTCCTTAAAAAATTCCTCATACCATTAGATTCAAACTGAAATATTCCACTAGTATCACCTTTACTAAACAATTCATATACTCTATTATCATCTAAAGGTATAGCATTAAAATTTATATTAATATTCTTATTTTCCTTAACCATCGCAATAACATTCATAATAATAGTTAAGTTTCTAATACCAAGAAAATCCATTTTTAAAAGTCCTAATTCTTCAAGATAATTCATAGAATACCCCGTTAAATACATATCATCATTTTTAGTTAACGGAATAACTTCATCTAAATCTTTTTGGCACATAACAATACCAGCTGCATGCGTACCTATTTGTCTTGGAAATCCTTCAAAAACAGTCGCTATTTTATATATCTTTTGTAAAGACATATCACTTAATATATATTCTTTAAATTTAATATTACTATTATAAATATTATTTAGTTTATCATGTGTCATATTAGGAATAAAAGAAGTTAATTTATCTACTTTATAAAGAGGAATATTAAAAATTCTACTAACATCTCTTAATACTTGTTTAGCTGATAACGTAGAAAAAGTAACAATTCCGGCAACTTTTTTAACACCATATTTATTAGTAACATAATTTATAATATCATCTCTATAAATATCTGGAATATCTGTATCTATATCAGGCATAGTCTTCCGTTCTGGATTTAAAAATCTTTCAAATAATAAATTATATTTTAAAGGATCAATTTCTGTTATCCCCAAAGAATAAGCAACTAAACTACCAGCAGCGCTTCCCCTGCCAGGACCAACTAAAATACCTTTTTTCTTTGCATATTTTATAAAATCATAAACAACCAAAAAATAATTAGCAAATCCCATTTTATTAATTATATTTAATTCATAAACAAGTCTTTCTTGATAATCTTTACCTACTTTAAAATTCAATCTTTTACTTAACCCTTTTTTAGCTAATTCACATAAATAAGTAGATGCTGGTAAATTATCTTTACAATCATAAAGAGGTAAAAGTAATTTATGTAAAGGAAATTCCAAATTACAATCTTCAACTATTTTCAAAGTATTAAGTAATCCTATATTATCAAAAGAGTTAATTAAATCAGTTACTAATAATTCTTTATCTAAAGTATCATAATTAACTTGATCATTAATAGTTTTCCCATCTTTAATTAAAAATAAATATTTTAAATAATCACTATCTTTTTTTTCTTTATATAAACATAACTTTAAATACACAATATTTTTAGTAATAGTTAATAAAGCTGTTTCTTCACTTTTAGTACTAAAACCAAGATAAAAAACATCCAATTGATCTTTATACTTTAAATAAAAATCTAAACTAGCATAAGGAATTAAAAAAATAAGATCATTTTTATGAAGAAATAATTTTTCATCTGTTAAAGATCCATCATTTTGATAAGTACATATTTTAATTAAATTAAGATATCCTTGATAATTTTTAACAAATAATAATATTTTATAATTATCTAATGTTACTTCTAAGCCTATAACTGGCTTTAAATTATTTCCCTGACATTTCTTAATAAATTCCATAACTCCATACATATTATCATCGCAAAGAACAGCTGCTTTATTATTTAAATTTAAATTATAGGAAATAATATCATCTATTGTTAATAAACTATTTAAAAGAGAATAATTACTTTTAACATAAAGCATATTATACATAATTAAGCACTCTCCTTTCATAAGTCTATCATAGTCCTTTCTTAATTTATAGCATACTAATGTACGATTAGTCAACTTGTTTTAAATAATTTGTTTGACATTTTCTTCTAACTATGATAAAGTTATAAAGCAGAAATGATTATAACAAAGGAGGTATAAAGTCATGGCAAAAAAAGTAACTAGTAAAAAACCTTTAACTGCAAATAACAGATCTCATGCATTAAATGCTACTAAAAGACAACAAAAACCTAATTATCAAATATTTAGACTTGCTGATGGAACAAAAATTAGAATGAGTGCAAGAGAAATTAGAACAATTAAAAAACAAGATCTTAAACAAGCAGCTTAAAAAGATGCTTGTTTTTATATAGTTTTTTTGCATATAAAAAAGGCAGTATCTACATTTATTGCCTTATTTTTTTATTAATACTTTAGGTTGACCATAATGCTGTACTAATCGTTCTTTTAAATACTTTTCATTATATTCATCAGTTGATGTTTTAATATAACATTCAGTATTAACTTTAGTACTTTCATTATTGTGTTTCTTTATACTATAAAGTTTCTTTTCTTCTTTTATCGAAACACGTGGTTTTACTTTAGAAGTAATCTGTGCTTTCAATTCATCTTCATCACTAGTAACTAGTTTAGCAGGAATTGATATACCACATCTAGCAGCAGCAATTATTTCTAAATTATTAATGCACTTCATTAAGCACTCCTTTCTTACTGCGTAACGAAATAATAACATTAATACAAAAAAATGTCAATTATTATATTTAAAACTCCTACTAAATAGTATATTATTATTTTTTAAATACGTTCTAAATAATCAGCACCTTTATGAGGTTCTTCTTTTAATAAACCAGTATAATTTTGTTGTCTTAAAGCTTCATATATAACTATAGCAACACTATTAGATAAATTTAAAGCTCTTACATTTTCACTCATAGGTATTCTAAGACAATGATCTATATCAGATTTTAGTATTTCTTTAGGAATACCTGTTGACTCTTTACCAAAAATAAAATATATTTCTTTATTATCTTTATTGCTATAATCAAAAGTAGTATGAGGTTTATGACCATATCTTGTTAAGTAATAATAAATACCAGGATTTTTACTTCTAAAATCTTCATAATTTTCATAAACCTCATAATTAAGTTTATCAATATAATTAACAGCACATCTTTTTAAATGAGCTTCATCCAAAGAAAAACCTAATGGCTTAATTAAATGCAATTTTGTATTAGTAGCAACACAAGTCCTCATAATATTACCAGTATTTTGAGGTATTTCTGGTTCAAATAATACTATATTATTCATATATTTCCCCCTATATTTTAAAAATCACTTTCATTTGCTTCAATAAAGTTCAAAGCAACTGACTCTGTTAAAACAGCACCATTAAGGCCATCTTCAATCGATGTTATTTTACCATCAGTAAATTTAATTAAACAAGGAATCCGCTCAACACTATAATCAGTTCCTTCATATTTAGATAATAATTCTGCTATATAACTATTAATATTACTTATATTTTCTAAATTAACATATGTTAAATCTTGATAATTATTTTTCTCTAAAGCTGGTTTAATACTTTCTTCAAAATCTCTACAATCATCATTACTAGTAATACCTAAATATAAAATTGGTGATGGGTTTTCCATCAAATAATGGTCTAACTCATCAGGCTTTATTTCTGATACAACATTTTGCAACACAGGTATTTCTTTTTGATATTTCATATAAGTAGTATACCAACTAGCAAGATATAAAACTAAAGCAATTACAAGAATATAAATAATAGCTAAAATTATATAATTTTTCTTATTTTCTTTTTTATGCATCATATCACCTCTAACTTAAACTCATTGTAACATAAACTTAACATTTTGGAAATATGAGTTTGCATTTTTAAAACTTTTTTTATTATTTAATATTTGCATGAATAAGTTAATGGTTCCTAATTAGATAATTCAATAGTAAACGGATTATACTTGGTTCCATCTCCAGAAGTTATTATCACATTAGATTTTAGATTTAAAGACGGACGAACACCGAGCGCGTCAGACGGACTAAAGCGGTTAACGCTACCAATGTTATTCCCGACCCACACATATAACGCACTATCTGGTGTTAAGGTCCAATAATTTGTATTATTTTCATCCCTATCAAATTGGCCAGCCATTAATTCTCCATATCGAAGTAATCCCACTCTTGCTATTGTTTTTTTTGAAGTCAAGCTAGTACCTGCTTTATTTGTATATTTAGCCAATTTATATGATACATCATCACCAACAGTTCCAAGATACCATGTTGTCTCGTCTTCTATCATACTAGTGTAATCATTACCTACATAATTTGTTAAGTAGTCGCCATTTAAGATTTTTCCTATTGTGTTTGTACTTGAAAATGTTATATTGTATCCAAAAGCACTTGTTATAAATTCACCAGAACTTTTTAGAGGTTCGGCACTGACTATTTTAGTTAACCCATCCGTTTCATGACTTACTATTCTATATAAATTATTTTCATCAGTTCCAAAGCGGATGTATTCACCACTATATCTAGTTGAAAGTAATTTTCCAGAAAGATTAGTATCATTATCTCCATTTAGTCTATACGGATTATCTATCGTTCCATCACCATCTACAGTTTTAACGCTAGATTTTAGATTTATTGAGGGACGAACACCGGCCGCAGCAGACGGAATAAAGTTGTAATCATTACCACTGTAGCCCACGTACCTCACATTAGAAGTACTATCTGGTGTTAAAGTATACCAAGTAAGTCCATTATTTAAATAACCATCAGTTCCGCCATTATTACTAGATTGATATTCATACATATTTAGTAGTCCTACTGCATCTTCTACTATTGCTGTCCCGTTTGGTTTTTGGATACTTCCTAAAGCTGTAGCATCAGCTGTTACATCCCACTTAGCATTAGTTTCAATAAATTTTTCTGGTTCTCTTAAATTACCTAAAAAGCCATCGACACTTTCATCATTTAACCAGTCTTCCATATAACTTCCTTCAAAAGCTGTATTATTTTCAGAATTATAACTAATTGCACTTATATCCCACTGGGTTACTAATTTCGTTGTTTTCGCTTCATTATTTATAGATACCGCTCTCCATAACT
>CAMMBL010000023.1 GCA_946494015.1 uncultured Mycoplasmatota bacterium
TTTTGTTCAAAAAATTCATATAAAATAAAAAATTCGTAATTAAACGAATTTTTTAATTTCTAAATATTAACATTAACATCCAGATATTTATATAAAATACCCATTAAACTGTTCTCTATAGTGTTTATTTGTTCTTCGGTTAATTTATTTAAATTAATACTATTAGAAGTATCTATATTAGGAAAATTAGCAATATTATTTTTAATATTTTTAACATCTGTTATTTTTAAAATATCAACATTGGTATTATTAGTTACTGTACCAATAGAAAATTCTGTAGTTACTGTATTGTTATTATCATTACTATTAAGTTTAATTAATATTATATTGTTGTATCCATCATCTATTTGCAAATTTAGATTAACCTTATTATTAGCAATAGTTAAATTTCCAATGTTTTTATTATTACTTGTTATATCAATATTAATTATATTATTTTTATTAGTAATAATTCCTTTTAATACTTCTTTACCTTTACTTTTTAAACTAATGCTTTTTTCATTACTGTCATTAAAGATAATAGTTATATCATCACTTTCATTTTTATAACCTAATTCATATCTTATAATATTATCTTTCAAAAGATAAATACTATAATCAATTTTATTAGAATTATTATTAGTAGTTAAATTATTTTCTAATTTAGTAATTTCCTCTCCTAAAATTTCTATTACTTTTTTATCTTTATTTAAATCTTTTACAATTTCATTAGATAATTCTCTAAATCTTTTCTCATCAAGAACTAAACTTATTTTTTTAACTTCTTTTTTATCTATAGTAGTATTATTTACATTAATATCATCATTAGTAATATTATTAGTTAAAGATTTAATTATCTTATTATAAATATAACTAATATCATCAACATTATTTTTACTTTCCTCTAAATAGTTAAATATATCTTTATTTTCAATCATAATATACTTATCAAAAATATTTTTTAAAAACATATAAGTTAAATCATTTTCTTGATAGAAATTAACATTTAAAATTTCTTGAGTATTTAATAGAATAGAACTGTTTAAAAATATCTTTTTTAGATTTTGATCCATTATATATTCGTAATTAATTAAAGTATTATTTAAATTATTAATTAAAATATTACTACTATCGTCACTATTTCCTAATAAAGGATTAAAATATATTTTAGCTTGTCCAGTTACTGTTTGTTTATTAATATTATTTTCATAATTAATACTTAGATTTTTAACTAATGACTTACTTAATTCATTAAAAGATGAGAGAATTCTTTCTTTATTAGCGTTTGCTTGATATGCTAAAACTCCTCCACTTATTAAAGCACCAACTGCTATTATTAATATAATAATAGGTATAATTCCTCTTTTTTTCATAAAATACACTCCTTACCAATATTATATCAATTATAATATAAAAATATTTTAAAATAAATAAGGAAGCTAATAATAGTATAAAAACTCTAAATAAATTTACACTAATAAGGTAAAGCCATTAAAAAAAGGGTGATGTTATGAAATATAAAAAAATATATATTCTTATTATATTAGGACTTATAATAAGCTTTAATGCTTATTATATTACAAAAAGAATTGGAAATTATCAAAAGCAAAGACAAATAGAGAAAAGAATAAACAAAACAATAGATTTTGATCAAGATACTACTTTTATATCTTTGGACTTTAATAAACTTAGAGTGCTTAATAAAGATATTATAGGTTATATAGAAGTAATAGGTACAAAGATAAGTTATCCTATAGTTCAAGGAAAAGATAATAAATATTATTTAAACCATTCTCTTGATAAAACAAAAAATGAAACTGGAGCGATTTTTGCGGATTATCGTAATGATTTTAATAATCTTAATAAAAATACCATTATATATGGACATGGTCTTTTAGATGGTACTATGTTTGGAAGCTTAAAAGAAGTCTTTGAAGATAAATGGCTTAAAGATAAAAATAAGCATTATATTAAGTTAACAACATTAAACAGTAAAATGATTTGGGAAATTTTTAGCGTTTATACAATTCAAAAAGAAAGTTATTACCTTACAACTTATTTCAGTGATGATAAGTATTTTAATGAATTTATTAATATTATTAAAAAGAGAAGTATATATAATTTTTCAGTAAAAGTTAATGATAAAGACAAAATTCTAACTTTATCAACATGTCAGAATGATTTTGGTAAACGGATAGTAGTTCATGCCAAATTATTTAAAGAGCAAAAATAATAAGTCACTAAAAAGTGACTTAAATATTAAGAATAAAGCTTTATTTTTTTTGTGATAAAATATACTAAAGATAAAGGTAATACTATAAAAAATAAATATCCCATTAAAGAATCACTTGTATTTGGATTTTCAATAGTATTAGCTAATTCATTAATTAAATCAATAGTTAATTCTTCATTAGCATCTAAATTAAATCTAACACCATTTATTTCTAAAATGGCTAATGATGTATCTTTGGGTACCCATATAGTTGGCCTTGAAGCACTTTCAGTAGTATTAATTATTTTACTATTGCCATCTAAAATTAAAGATGGTGTTGTAGTAACATTATTACCTTTCCCAAGTTCAATTCCTCCAAAACCATTAGAGGAAACATCTATAGTACCTTCAAATTTTACTGTACTACCATTAATTAAAAGCCCTGCATTACCACCAGTTAGTTTAATATTTTTAATAGTAGCATTTGTTTTGTATACCTGTAAAACATAGATTCCTCCCCAAATAGTATTATCTTTACTATTATCTTTACCGAATGTACCAATATATTTTATTGTATGATTAGCTCCATCAATAGTAACAGGTCTTAAAATATTAATTTTTTCAGTAGTTTCAATATCATTAGCTAAAACTATATTAGATATAGATTCATTAGTAAGAGCCTGTTTTAATTCAGCTTCATTATGAACGCTACTACTAGAAGCAGCATTAACTAAAGTAGTAGGTGTTAAAAATATAGCTAGTAAAATAATTCCTATAAAAATATTAAATTTTTTAAACACTTTTATTCCTCCTTTCCAATAATAGTTTTGGTTTAAGTTTATAAAAATATACAAAAAATGTCGAAATAAGTAATTTATTTAAATCAATTAATTACATTTTCTAGGAATTTGACAATTATAGAAACTAGTGGTATAATATCTTCCACTATTTAAAAGGAGTGAAAAAGTATGGATTACGAAGAAAAAAAGAAAGAATTATTAAAAGAAACAGAAGAAATTTTGGACGTTTATGATACTTTTTACAACCAAGTTATGAATTTAACTTCAAAACTTAATAATATGTTTTTAGATACTAACGCTACATTAGATCAACAACTTGATTGGATAGATGAAGCATCAAATAACGAAAAAATACAAAAATTTAAAAGAATAATAACTACTTGCCAATATGTTCAAACACCTTTAGAAGAAGAAGTTATTAGAACTTTAAAAAATGATATTTCTGTAAATGAAAAACATAAAGTTATAACAAATGTAAAAAAAGATAGATAAAATAACAATGTGCAAATTGTCTATCTTTTTATTTTTATTTATAGACTTAAAGATTATATTCTGTTAAAATTAAAGTGGTGATGTACTAATGAAAACAAGAAGTGAAAAAAGAGAAATAGCTCTTAGAATTATTTATAAGGTTAATATTTTTGATGAAGCTAAAGTTTATTATGACCTTGATGATTTGATTAAAGAAGAATATGAAGTAGAAAATGAATTTGTAAACACTTTAGTTAATGGTGTTATTAATAAGAAAAAAGAATTAGTTACTTTAGTTGATAGCTATTTGTCTGATTGGTCTTTAAATAGATTAAATAAAGTAGATCAAGCTTTGTTCCTTTTAGCTAGTTATGAACTTAGATATACTAAAACACCTAGTATTGTTACTATTAATGAATGGGTTGAATTATCTAAAAAATATAGTGATGAAAAAGTTAGTAAAATGTTAAATGCTGTTTTAGATAATATTTACCATAGTGAGGATAATGATGAATAAAGATTATTTAACAGTTACACAATTAACTAAATATATAAAATATAAAATAGATAATGATGTTAATTTACAAGAAGTATATTTAAAAGGGGAAATTTCTAATTTTAAGGCTCATACTAGAGGACATTTTTATTTTACAATAAAAGATGAGGGAAGTCGTATTAATGCTGTTATGTTTGCAAGTAGTGCTTCTAAAGTTAAATTTACTCCAGAAGATGGAATGAAGATACTTGTAACTGGAAGAATATCTGTTTATGAAGCGACTGGAGGCTATCAAATTTATGTAAATGAAATGTTGGAAGATGGAGTAGGTAATCTTTATGTTGCTTTTGAACAGTTAAAGAAAAAACTTGCTAATGAAGGATTATTTGATGATAGATATAAAAAAAGAATACCGAAAATACCAAAGAGAGTAGGAGTTATAACAGCTCCTACAGGAGCAGCTATTCGTGATATAATATCTACTATTAATAGAAGGTTTCCTTTAACAGAAGTAATACTTTTACCTAGTTTAGTGCAAGGAGAAGGAGCTAAAGAAGATATTGTAAGACAAATAAAAAGGGCTAATAACTATAATTTAGATGTATTAATAGTTGGTAGAGGTGGAGGCTCAATTGAAGATTTATGGGCTTTTAATGAGGAAATAGTGGCTCGTGCTATCTTTGATTGCCCTATACCAATAATTAGTGCTGTAGGTCATGAAATAGACTTTACAATAGCTGATTTTGTAGCCGATCTTAGAGCACCAACGCCAACAGGGGCAGCTGAAATAGCCGTTCCAAATAAAATAGATGTTATGAATTATATTAATCAATTAAATTTAAGATGTAAAAAAGATGTCTTAACTATATTAGAATTAAAAAAGAAAAGATTGGATAATATTAAAAACCATTATATTTTAAATAATCCTTTAGATTTATATTCAGCTAAAATTCAAAAACTTGATTATTTAACAGAAAGTTTAATTAAAAATTATAAAGTTATTCTTGATAAAGAAAAGATAAAATTAAATAATATTAAAGCAAGACCATTGTTTGCTAATCCTTTAGTAATATTAGATAAAACTAAACAAAAATATACTAATATAATAAGTAAATTAGATGCCTTATCTCCTTTAAAAACACTAGAGAGGGGTTATGGTATTATTAAACTTAATAAGAAGGCTATAACTAGTATAAAAGACTTAAAGAAAGATGATTTGATAAATATAGAATTGAAAGACGGCAGTAGGGAAGCTATTATAAAATAGGAGAATGTGAACAAAAAGCCGCTCCAATAAGAGAAAAGATAACAGCAAAACATAAATGGATAAAGAATTTTATGTACTATGAAGATACTGATGAAATAGTACTTAATGGTAAAGTTGCTATATTTTTAAATAAGAATAAAAAATCTGGCATCTATGAGCCAAAAGAATATGGGCTTGGTAAAGATACTTTCGCTAAATACAAGTATTTAGATGCCAAAAGTATTGGTAAAAAACATACTGAAGAACTCGATGAACTTGCTAAAGAAATAAAGGAATATATTAATGGTGAGTTATGTGTAAAATCTGTTAGTAATAATTTTAGACTAAATAATTATTATGAACTATCAAGACTTGCAAATAATATTGGTTGTTATACACTAGCTTATATAGAAAGAGATTCTTTAGATATAACATTACCTTCAATAGGAAATGATTTATCTATAGAAGAAACAGAAAAATTAGCAGAAAAAATTAGAATAAAGAAAATGAACAGGAGAAATTGATTATGGAAAAGAAAGAAATGAAATTTGAAGAGAAAATAACTGAATTAGAAACACTTGTTAAAGCCTTAGAAAACGGAGATGTAGAACTAGATAAAGCCATAGATTGTTTTACACAAGCAACAAAGCTTGCCGCATCTTGTGATAAGGATTTAAAAAATGCTGAGAAAGCTTTAACATCTATAGTAAATGAAGATGGTAGTTTAAGTGAGTTTAAAGGGGAAGTGGAAGCATGAGAGAAATTAAAATTCCTGGTATTTATAAGCACTTTAAAGGAGATTATTATTTAGTCGAAGATATTGCTAAACATTCTGAAACAAAAGAAGATATGGTAGTATATAGAAGATTGTATGGTGATTGTAGTTTATGGGTAAGACCACTTGAGATGTTTTTAGAAGAAGTAGATCATGTAAAATATCCTAAAGTTAAACAAAAATATCGGTTTGAACTTATAGAAAATGAAAGCGTTGCTAATAATTTTAAAGGTGAATAAATAAAAATATACTGTAAAAGTGATAATTATTGGAGGAACATTATCTTATAATGAAAATGATCTTAATACCTTAAAAACATTTAGTAATATAGATATTCCTTTCTTTTATCTTAAGGGAGCAATTAATTATATAAAATTAAATTACTTTTTTAAGAAGTTTCTTCCTATTATAGACAAAGATATTGCTAAAGGTGATAAAGAACTTTTGGACTTATTTAAAAAATGGTAAAGATTTTGTTAATAAAGATAATTTAAAGGAAATTCTTGCTTTTTTTAGTAAAGAGTAATATACTATTATTTACTTTTTAAGGAGGTATTTTTATGGAACTAGATGATTTAAAATTAGAGCTTTTTGATTCTATAGCAGATGCTAAAAATAGCAATGATATTATTAATATAAAAAAAGAAGCTGATGCGGTATACGAAAAATTAATGTTAACTAGCCAAATAGATGGTGTATTTAATCCATATCTTTTTCAAAGTCAGGTTTATACAGCTATATCATCATATTACTATAATCCTAACTTTAATTTAGAGGATAGACTTCCTATAATTGATGGTATGATTTTTTATAATTCCGTTTTTTCTGAATATAATGATATTATGAAAAATCTTGAAAAAATAGACCAAATAGCCTTTTGTCTTAAAATATTTAACGACTATCAAAGTGATATTGTTTTACCAAAAAAAGTAGAACAAAATATAGGTTTAGGTATTGCTATTTCAGCTAACTTATATAATATATCAAAAAGAAAGTAACTATTAATCTAGTTATTTTTTAATTAAAAGAGTACTAGTTACCACTAGCACTCTTATCTCCTTCTTCTAACATTGTTGTTATAAATATACCATAACCTTTCTTAGTATCACTAACAATTACATGAGTAACCGCACCAATTATTTTGTTATTTTGAATAATTGGTGAACCACTCATACCTTGGATTACACCTCCTGTTTCATTTATTAATTCTTCATCAGTTATTTCAAATAAGATATTTTTGATATCACTTTCTTTATTAATATTTAATATATTAATATCATATTCTTTTACTTCATTACCATTTACAACAGTTCTAATTGTCGCTTTATCCTTTGTAACATCATCTTTAGTTCCTACTTCTAAGGCTTCATCATTTAATAATTCATCAGTATATTCTCCAAAGATACCAGATTCCTCATTAGCATTTATTTTTCCATAAGTAATAGATTCATCATAAGTTGCATTTTTTTCGCCAGGAGAACCACTTTCGCTTTTAGTATTATCAGTTACAGTAGCCTTAAAAATCTTTCCATCCTTTATTTCAAATTTCTCACCAGTTGTCCTTTCAGTTATTTCATGTCCTAATGCTCCAAAGATAGTAGTTTTAGGATCGATATAGGTTAAAGTACCAATACCAGTTATTTCATCTTTTACATAAAGACCCGTTTTACAAACATTATTACTATCACATATCATATTTAAAGTCAAATTAGAAGACTTATTATTACGAGTAATAGTTACATCTAACTTATTATTCTTTTTTGCTTCTTCATTAACAACATTTACCATTTCATTAATATTATTAACTTTGGTATTATTAATTTTTGTAATAGTATCACCTATTTCAAAACCAGCATCTTTTCCAATATACATATTCTCTACTTCATAAAAGCCAACTACTAAAACACCTTTAGAATTAACTTCTATACCAATGGTTTCTCCACCTGGGATAATATATTTGGAATAAGCATAGATGTTTGTGGGCATAATAAAGAGTATAAGAAGAGGAAAAATTATTTGTAGCTTAAATTTTTTTAAAAAATCCATCATGATCAACTCCTTATCAAGCTACAATAATAGTATTGCTAATTTTTTAAAAAAAAGTCGTGTTAAATCTTACCAAATAGGAAAAATTATGATATAATATAGAATTTATAAAGGAGCGATTATTTTGAAAGTTTGGAAATGTGCTAAATTTTTAAAAAAAGATAAAAATATTGATATGATTACAAAAAGTTATATTAATTATATCTATAAATATGGTCCAATTAATGATTTAATTAGGAAATATAATATTAGTCCAAATGATATTTATAAACTAAATCAATATACAGCTAATAGAATAGCAGGACTTATTATTTTATATCTTGCTAATGATAAGAAAAGGCTTAATGATATAGTTTTAAAATATAATACTAATGATTTATTAGTAAGTGAAGTAACTCCTGAAATAGAAGGATATATAGAAAGGTGAGGTGTTATTATGGAAATTAAAAAAGTAACAACAAATTATAATAAGAAAAAAGTTAAGAAAAATACAAATTATCTAGCTAATAGTAAAAGAATTAAAGATACAAAAGTATTTAAATAAAAAAATAGGTATTGGTTTCAATGCCTATTTAGACTATATAATAGAATATTACACTAATAACACCAGCTAATATAGCAATTAACATTATAGCAGAAATTACTTTAACAACCTTTTGATTCAAAATTTATCACCTCGGTTATAATTATATATAAAAAGTCTATATTTGTAAAATGAAAAACGGAAATTAAATTTAGTTTTCGAATATTCTTTATTAGGTGATAATAATGAATTTAAAACTAAAAAAAGCAAAAGATAAAGTAAATAACAAATTAAAAGAACAAAAAAAGATATATATTTTTTTAATTGCTATAATGATTATTGGCCTAGTTGCCGGGATAATATATGCTATTATATTAAATAAAAGTGATCATAATCTAGTTACAAATAGTTTAAATAGTTTCTTTAGTAGTATAAAAAATAATGATATAAATTATGGTAGAGCTATTTTAAATAGTCTAATAGGTAATATTGCTTTTGTGGTTTTTTTGTTCTTATTAGGTATTTCTATAATTGGCATACCATTAATACTTATAAGTTTATTTCTAAAAGCTTTTATTTTTGGATTTTCAATAAGTTCCATAATTTATACATATCATTTAAATGGAATTTTAAAAGCAATTACTTATCTTTTTCCACATCAATTTATAACTTTTTTAATGGCTTTATTTTTAGGCTTTTATTCCCTTTATTTTGGAATAAAATTATTTAAATATTTATTTAGAAATAAAGATATTAATTTAAGACATTCTATGAAAAGATATTTTCAAGTATTTTTAACAGTTTTATTAGTTAATATTGCCTGTAGTTTTATAGAAGTGTTTTTATCTCCAACATTAATGAAACTAGTTTTATAAATTTATCAATACAATCATAAGCAAAAATATTGTAAAGATGGTCAAAATATGATATAATACTTTTCCTATAGGGAAGGTGGTGTAAAAATGATTGTATTGCCTATAATGGATAGTAATATTATTGTAAAAATCAATTTAAATTTTAAAAATACAAACGTTTTAAAAAATCAATTAGATCCGAATAAAGACGGAAGCAGTGAAAGTGATATTATAATTGGAAAATATAGATTAAACTCTTTTAATAATGATGAAATAAAAAAAATTAATAGCAATCCTTTAGCAGTTACTAATTTCATTAGACGAAATATTAATTATGTTGATCCATCGATTAATAATATTAAAGTTAATACTAAAAAATATCCAAATAGTGATTTTTATGATACATATATTTTACCGCTTCCTAATTATAATGAAAATGAAGTTAATGATTATATCTATGGATTATTAATTAATAGTGTAAGATGTAGTATGCCTAATTTAGAAAAACAAGAAAAATTAGATTTATCAAAGCTTAATATTGATAATATTATTACAACAAGCTTTTTAAATAAAACCATTCAGTTAAAACATAAAAGTATAAATAGTGAAGAATTAAAACATTTATTAATAAAAGAAGGATATCAAAAACAAGTAGAAATAATAGATTTTATTAATAGTTTAGATTATGAAATTAATAATAAAGAAATAGCATTAGTTGAAGATTTTGATACGCTTATTAATTTCTTTAATGATGGTAAAAAAGAACAACGATCTTTAATCAATTATAAAAATATAGCTAAAACAAATTATGATATGTATATATCATTAGGTGCTTTTAATAATATATTGTATGATAGACCGTTAGAATGGCATAATTTATCAAAGGAGCAGCAAAAAATATTGCAATTAAGGCTTAATAACAAAAAATATAAGGAAGCGGCTTAAGATGTTATTTGAACGCTTAGAATTATTATTAGGGAAAGATACAGTTAATAATTTAAAAAGTAAAACTGTTTTAATTATTGGTTTAGGTGGAGTAGGAGGATATGTAGTAGAAGCTTTAACAAGAAGTGGAATTGGTAATTTTATTTTAGTTGATTATGATAAAGTAGATATTACTAATTTTAATAGACAAATTATTGCTACAATAGATAATCTATCTAAAAACAAAGTTGATTGCTTTTATGAAAGAATAAAAAAAATTAATAAGGAATGTAATGTTAGAACTTATAATTTAAAATTAAATGATAATAATATAAATGATATTTTTAAAGAAAAGATAGATTTTGTAGTAGATGCTATTGATGATGTTAATGCTAAAATAAGTATTATTAATTACTGTTTAAATCATAATATGTCATTTATTAGTTCTATGGGAACAGGGAACAGATTAGATCCTAGTAAATTAACTATCACAACATTAGATAAAACTTATAATGATCCTCTTGCCAAAGTTATTCGTAAAAAAATTACCAATAAAAAAATAATGTCAAAAATACTTGTATGTACTTCATTAGAATTACCATTAAAAACTAATAGTAAAACAATTGGTTCAAATGCCTTTGTACCAAGTAGTGCTGGCTTATTAATTGCAAGTTATATTATAAAAAGATTGACTTAACATCAATCTTTTTATAATTTACGGTATAAACCAACAACTTTACCAAGAATAGTAACTTCATCTAAAATAATAGGATCCATTGTATCGTTTTCAGGTTGTAATCTAAAATAACCATTTTCTTTGTAGAAAGTTTTAACAGTTGCTTCATTATCTTTATTCATGGCGACTACTGTATCGCCATTATTAGCAGTATTTTGTCTTTCAACAATTAAAATATCGCCATCATAAATACCAACATTAATCATAGATTCACCACTAACAGTTAAAGTAAAAACTTCTTTTTTATTGCCTAATAATTCAGCTGGTAGAGTAAAAGTTTCATCAGGACGTTCAATTGCTTCAATAGGAGTTCCAGCTGTTACTTTACCAAGAAGGGGAACTTTTACAACTTCATCATCATCATCTAAAAATTCATTATCAACTAATACTTCGATAGTCCTATTAGTACCATTTCCTTTTTTAATATATCCCTTATTTACTAATTGTTTAAGATGAAAATGAATAGTAGCAGGACTTGATAATTTAGCTTCATCACCAATTTCTCTGACTGTAGGGGGATAACCATTTTTAGCAATTAATTTTTTTATAATTTGTAAAATATCATATTGTCGATCAGTTAATTTTTCCATTTGACACTTACCTCCTTTTATTTGTATTAATGTTAGCATAGATAATGTAAAATGTCAAACAAAAATTCGAAAGGTATATTGACAAAAAACAATTGTTCGATATAAAATGATATCAGAAAGAAGGAGTGATAATATGTTAAATTTAAAAGTTAAAACAATTGTAAAAACAGCTTTAGGAGTTAGTCTAATATATATGATGGCCGTTGTTCTTACCTTATTTATGTGTGATAGAGTTAATGAATTAGAAAATAGTGAAGAAACAGAAATTGTTAATAGTAACATTGCGATAAATTTAAATTAACTTTTATTATTCTCTTGTAGTATGGTACAATAAAATTAGAAAGAGTGGTATTAATGAAAAAAATAATTTTAGTTGATGGAAATAATCTTTTATTTAGAAGTTACTATGCTACTAGTTATAGTGGTGTTATTATGAGAAATTCTAAAGGTTTTCCTACTAATGGTTTATATAGTTTTATTAATATGATAAATAAAATTATAGAGGAAGAAAAGCCAAGTTATATTTTGGTAGCTTTTGATAAAGGGAAAACCTTTAGACATGATAAATATGATTCATATAAAGCTGGTAGAAGGGAAATGCCTGATGATTTAAAAGTTCAATTTCCTAAAGCCAAAGAAATACTTGATGCTATGGGAATAAAGCATTTTGAAATAGATAATTATGAAGCTGATGATATAATAGGTACACTTGCTAAAAAAGTTGATGAAGAAGATGAATTTATTGCTACTATTATCTCTAGTGATAAAGATTTATTACAATTAATTAGTGATGAAGTAGATGTTAAACTTTTGAAAACTAAAGACTCTATTAGATTTAATAGAGAAGTATTTAAAGAAAGATATAAAGTAGAACCGATTAATATGATTGATCTTAAAGCTTTAATGGGGGATATGTCTGATCATATACCAGGGGTTAAAGGAATAGGAGAGAAAACCGCTATTAGTCTTTTAGAAAAATATAAAACATTAGATAATTTATATGCTCATATTGATGAGTTAACTCCTAAGACTAAAGAGAAATTAGAAAGTGATAAAGAAAATGCTTATATGAGTTATGATCTTGCAACTATCTATAGAGATGTAAATATTCCTTTTAGTCTAGAAGATTGCAAATATACTGGACTTAATAGATCTAAATATATAGATATTTTAGAAGAATTAGAGTTTAAATCACTTTTAAAGAAAGTTAATAATTTAGATATTAGTTCTTTAGAAGAAAATGATAGTACTAGTGATAAAAAGATAGAAATAAAAGAAGTTGATATTAAAGACTTTGATAGTAGTAAAGAATATGCTTTTTACATAGAGATGAGTGCTTATAATTATAATGAATCCTTTATTATAGGAGTTAGTTTTACAAACGAAACTGGGACTTGTTTTATAAAAGGAGAAGATGTTATTAATTATAGAGAATTATTTGAAAATGACACTCCTAAGGATACTTATGATGTTAAGAAATGCTATATCTTATTAAATAAACTTGGTATAAAATTAAATAACTGTAACTATGATGCGATGATTGCTTCATATTTATTAGACTACAAAATGAATGATGACATTACTACTTTGATGAATGATTTAAATATAGAGATTAAATCTATTGAAGATACTTATGGCTCACTTAAAAGAAGAAAGAAAGTAGAATTAGAAGAAACTATTAGACAATGTAATTTAAAAAGTAATTTTATTTATAATACGAAAAGTGATTTCTTACTTAAAATAGATGAATATGGAGAAACCAAATTATTTAGTGAAGTAGAGATGCCTCTTGCTTATGTTTTAATTGATATGGAGTTAACAGGTATTCGAGTAGATAAAGCTTATCTATTAGACCTAAAAGCTGAATTAGAAATTAAAATAAAAAATATGGAAGAAGATATTTATAAAGAGGCTGGATGTGAATTTAATATTATGTCGCCTAAACAATTAGGAGAAGTTTTATTTATCAAATTAGGAATTACTTATCCTAAAAAATTAAAAAAAGATAGTCGTGGATATTCTACTAGTAAAGATATTTTAGATAAAATAATAACTAAACATCCTATTGTAAATAAAATATTAGAATATAGAATGATAACAAAACTATATGCAAATTATGTAGTTGGTATTTTAGATAAAATAAAGGATGATGGTAAGGTTCATACAATTTTTAACCAATGTTTAACTAGAACAGGAAGACTATCTTCAAATGAGCCTAATTTACAAAATATTCCTATTAGAAGTGATTATACAAGATTGACTAGAAAAGCTTTTATACCGGAAGAAAATTCAATTATTATGAGTTCAGATTATTCTCAAATAGAACTTAGAGTCTTTGCTTCACTATCAAAAGCAACTAATTTGATAGAGGCTTTTAAAGAAGATGAGGATATTCATTCTAAAACAGCTGCTGATATATTTAAAACAGATATAAAAAATGTAGATAAGTCAATGAGAAGAACAGCTAAGGCTGTTAATTTTGGAATTCTTTATGGAATTAGTAGTTTTGGGTTATCCGAAGATTTAAAAATAGATGTAGGGAGTGCTAGAAAATTTATTGATAATTATTTAGAAACATATCCTGGCATTAAAGAATATATGGATAAAGAAAAAGAAGAAGCTTATAAAAATGGTTATGTAAAAACTATTATGAATAGAAGAAGGATTATTAATGAATTGAAAAGTAGTAATTATATGGTAAGAAGTGGGGGAGAGAGAATGGCTCTTAATACTCCTATTCAAGGTAGCGCTGCTGATATATTAAAAAAAGCGATGGTAGATTTACATAGGGAAATGACTAAAAGAGTATTAAAGAGTAAAATTCTTATTCAAGTACACGATGAACTTGTTTTAAATGTTTATAAAGATGAGTTAGATGAAGTTAAAGAATTAGTAAGAGATAAGATGGAAAATGTTATTAAGTTAGATGTACCTTTAAAAGTAGATATTGAAATGGGAAATAACTGGTATGAAGCTAAGTAGGAGAAGTTTTTAAAGGAAAAATTTAGAAGTTAGAAAATTAGTAAATGTTGATAATGAAACATTAGATAAAATAAGCGAATGGATGTATAATTGGTGGGGCCAGCGGGATGAATATAGTAAAGATGCAGTTAAATGCTTTATGCAACCCTATGGTGTGTTTTTAGATAATGAAATTATTGGCACGTATCAATTTGCTTATGATGATTTAAGTGTTAGACCAGATATTTATCCTTGGCTTGCTAATGTCTATATAGATGAGAAATATAGAGGTAAAGGCTATGGAAGAAGATTATTAGGTAGTGTATTTGATAATGCTAAAGAAAATATTGATTTTGATGAAATATTTCTATACACAAAGCATATTGGTTTATATGAGAAATTTGGATGGAATTTTATTGAAGAAGTTGATACTTTTAAAAAAGAACAAAGAATTGAAAGATTATACAAATTAGATTTAAGAAGTGAAAGAAGTGATTAAACTATGCCTGAAAAACCAGAAGTAATTACAGTAAGTAAGACATTAGAGCATATTATTATAGGTAAGACTATTAAGAAAGTAGATGTATACTGGGATAATATAATTATTGGTGATATAGATAAGTTTAAGAGGGATTTAGTAGGTGAGAAAATTGAATCTATTACGACAAGAGGAAAATGGATAGTTATCTTTCTTACTACTAAAGCCTTAATATGTCATTTAAGGATGGAAGGAAAGTTCTTCTTTAGAGATCCTAGTGTTCCTAAAGCAAAACATGAACATGTTATTATTACTTTTACAGATAATACTGATATGAGATTTAATGATGTTAGAAAGTTTGGGAAAATGGCATGTTTACCTAAAGATGAAGTATATAATTTAAAGCCACTTTCTCTTTTAGGATTAGAATATTATGATAAGAGTTTAACTCCTACTTATTTATTAGAAGCTTTAAGAAAAAAGAAAGTTCCTATTAAAACTGCTTTGCTTGACCAATCAATTATTACTGGTATTGGTAATATCTATGATGATGAAATTTTATTTGCATCTCATATAAATCCTTTGAGGAAAGCAGATAGTATTAATTTAAAAGAGGCTGATGCTATTATTAAAAATACGAAGATAATATTAGATAAAGCAGTTACTATGGGAGGGACTACTATTAAAAGTTTTACATCAGCAGAAGGAGTTCATGGTCTATTTCAAAATGAACTTGCTGTTCATGGTAAAAAAGATGGTATTTGTCCAACTTGTGGAGAGAAAATTATTATTACTAAAGTAGGAGGTAGAGGGACTTACTATTGTCCTAAGTGTCAAAAGTAAAAGACTTATGAGTTAAAAACATAAGTCTTTTAAAATGGATTATATCTACCTACTATTATAGGTTTACTACTAAATAGTTCTAAGTTTTTCTTACTTAAATATTTCTTATTAATTATTACCATAAGAACAAAATCATTAAAGAAATTATCATTCATTATATAATAACCATCTTTATATAATTTATCCCCATAGCTATTTTTTTATCTTTCATTTTATCAATATTACAGGCAAAGTAAACTGGTATATCATCTTTTAATTGCTAAATCTTTTAATACTTCGATAGGCTTATTAATAAATTCAACATATTTTCCATCTATATTTTCATTATATTCTTTTCTATAAAATTTTTGAATTTGTTTGTAATCAATATCTTTCATATGTTACCTCCAACTTAATCATATATTTTAATGTGAGAAAATTCTATCTTTTTCTTTAAAAATTACAATAAATATGCTATAATTATATAGCTTGATAGGAGGAGTGAAGTAAAGTGAAAAAAACAAAAATTGTTTGTAGTATAGGTCCTGCTAGTAATCAAGTAGATGTAATGGAAAAAATGGTACTAGCTGGTATGAATGTAGCAAGAATTAATTTTTCTCATGCTACTATAGAAGAAAGAGAGCAGGCATGTTCATCAGTTCGTGAAGTTAGAAAAAGAACTGGTATAAATGTTGCTATTCTTTGGGATACTAAAGGACCAGAATTTAGATGTGGTGTTATGGAAAATGATGCTATTGAACTTGTAAGTGGTGAAACTATTGATATAGTAAAAGAAACAGTTACTGGTACTAAAGAAAGATTTTCTGTTAATCACCCTAGTGCAATTGATTCTCTTAATGTTGGTGATATAATTTTACTTGAGAATGCTAAAATGAAACTTGAAGTTATCGCTAAATATGAAGATAGAATTACTTGTAAGATTATTGATGGTGGTACATTAGGAAATCGCAAGAGTATGAGTGTGCCTGGTATTAAACTTAATATACCTTATATAAGTGATGCTGATCGTGAAGATATTATCTATGCATGTGAACATGGAGGAGAATTCTTAGCTTTATCTTTTGTTTCTACTAAAGAAGATGTATTAGAAGTTAAAGAAATCTTAAAAGAACATAATAGAGAAGACTTACAAATTATTTGTAAGATTGAAAGTGCTTTAGGAATTGAAAACTTGGAAGAAATTCTTAGTGTAAGTGATGGAGTAATGGTAGCTCGTGGTGACTTAGGTACTGAAGTACCTAGTGAAATGGTACCAATTTATCAAAAACAAATGATTAATACTTGTCGTAGAATGGGTAAAATATCTATTGTTGCAACAGAAATGCTTGAGACTATGATGGATAATATCCGTCCAAAAAGAGCGGAAACAAGTGATATTGCTAATGCTGTATTAGATGGTACTGATGCTGTTATGTTAAGTGGAGAAACAACCATTGGAAAACATCCAGTAGAAACAGTTGCAGCTATGGCAAAGATTTGTGAAACTACAGAAAACTATGCAAGTTTTGATTATGCTTTTGATATTGAAAACTTAGATAATATTACTAAATCTATTGCTTCAAATGTAGTTCTTAGTACAGATGCTTTAGGTGCTAAATTAATATGTGCTGCTACTATTAGTGGTAGAACAGCTAAAGTTATTAGTAATCTTAAACCAGATGCTCCAATTTTAGCATTATGCCCTGATGATAAAACAGGACGTCGTCTTGCTTTAAACTGGGGAGTATATGATATGGCATTACCATATTTACCATCAACAGATGATGTATTATTACAAAGTGTTGAGAAAGCTAAAGACTTTATGGAACTTAATAAAGGTGATTTATTAGTAATAACTGGTGGTTTTCCTAATACTGAAACTAAGAGAATTACTAACTTAATGAAGATTGAAGAAATATAAAAACAAGCGAGGATTATTCCTTGCTTTTACTTTGCAATAATTATATAATTATGCTAGGTGAAAGATATGGAATATATAGATTGTCGAAAAATAGATAAAGATATAACAAAGTTAGCAAATTTAGAAGATGATAGACTAAAATATATTTTTTCTATATGTACAAATGATAATTTTCAATTTACTAATAAACCTGGTTATATATATTATTACACTACTAAAGATGAGCCTTTTTCTTTAGAAAACAGTATTTTTGATAGTTCCTTACATATTAATTATGATTATTATATAGATAATACTAAAGAAATAATAGATAAAATTTGTTCTATTATAAAATCACTTACAGGCGATTCTATATCATTATGTAAAGAATTTATAACTAAAGAAACTATAGAATCTATAGTTAGTAATTATAATATAAAAAATGTTAGGTTAGGATTCAGTGATAATTATATATTAGAAAAAAATATTTATGATATATTAGCTAAAAGACTAGATATTAAAGAAATAGTTAGTTTTGATGTTACTGATGAGTTAAGTAATAATTATGATCCTAGATTAACTGCTAGAATGAATAAAGATATTGGTAATTCTGATTTAAAAATAAAAGATCTTTTGAATAATAGTTCATTTATTGTAGATAGTAGGGATTTATTAGAAGTATTAGAAGTAATTAAACATAGAACTAGTGAAAAAGATTTAAATACTATAACAATTAATATTACTGATTATAATAATTTAAATGAATTTGTTAGAGAAATAATAGATAAATATAAAAATGTAAAGATAATGCTTAATATTGATTTTAGTAATTTTAAAGAAGATATTTTAAACGGTTTAACAGAATATGAAAATGTTGTTGTAAAGGAAGAAAGTCATGAAATACCTTTAGAATTAGCCATTAAGAAAGAATTAAAAATAAGGGAATTATTAGAATCAGTAGAATCTATAAAAGATAAATTATCTCCTTTTGAAATTTATACTAAATTATACCAAATTGTTAAAGACTTTAAACCGTATAAAGAAGTGGATAAAGGAGATGATTTAGATAAATCTAGAACTCTTTCAAAATTATTATTTAATCAATATATTGTTTGTGCTGGTTATGCTAATTTGTTACAAGAATTTTGTAAACGTTATAATATAGAAACATATTATATGTCTGTGATGGTTATGCCTGGTTATAATAAAGATTTGAATAAGACATTGGGGCATGCAAGATTATTGGTTAAAATGAAGGATGAGAAATATGATATAGATGGCCTTTATGTAAGTGATCCTACTTGGGATAGTAATGATAATAGTAAATATAATCATATTTTAATGACTTTTGATGAGATTAAAAGGGAGTTAAAGGGAGAAATACCTTTTAATGCTTATGATTTTTTAAATGTTAAAAGTAAAAAGGAGTTTTATGCTTTAGCAAATAATCCTAAAGCTAGAAAATATCTTAATTATTTATCCTTTGATATTAAAGATTTTGATCAAGATGGTTTTGAAAAAATATGTAAAATATCTTCATTTAATTTTGATTATTATTTAGAGAATACTACTTCTTTAGAAAAAATGGCTGATTATTGTATTAATTTTCATCAAGATATTATTAGTGGAAATTCTATACTTAAGTCTTTAATTACAATATATAAATTAGAAAATCCAAGTATAGATGATAAACAAATTATTGAATATTTTAGTAAGATTAAAAATAATTTAAAAGAAAGAGAGGATATTATTCATCCTACTGTTGTTAGAGAATCTAATAAAGAGAAAGTATTTGATTTTTATGATAATAAATATAGTAATGTAGATGTTAACGATATAGTGACTAATGAAAGAAAAAATACAAGGTAATATGAAATGCACCCCTTAGAGTAGACAATAATAAAAAAATCATTTCGATTTCTTT
>CAMMBL010000024.1 GCA_946494015.1 uncultured Mycoplasmatota bacterium
ATTATGTTTGGTATAGTGGAAAGTTATGGAGAGCGGTGTCTATAAATAATGAAGCCAAAACAACAAAATTAGTAACCCAGTGGAATATAAGTGCAGTTGCTTATAATGCTGATAATGTTGTAAATAATACAGCTTTTGAAGGAAGCTTTATGGAAGATTGGTTAAATGATACAAGTGTCGATGGTTTTCTTGGTAATTTAAGGGATTATGAGAACTTTATAGTAACAGATGCAAAATGGGATGCAAGTAGTGATAATAACAAGTTAGGAAGTATACCAAAACCAAATGGAACAACAATAGTAACAGCACCTGTAGGACTTTTAAATACATATGAATATCAATCTAGTAATAATGGTGGAACAAATGGTTATTTAAATAATGAACTTCCTTGGTGGACTTTAACACCCTATAATAGTGCTTATTCGTGTGTCGTGACCAGAGGTGGAGTTGTTACCTTCCACACTCCAGACAATGTGTTTGGAAATGGTGTTCGGCCATCAATAAATTTACAATCTAACATCAAAATCGTAGATGGTGATGGAACAATAGATAATCCGTATAAACTAAATGGAGATAATGATACCAATCTATCAGGAACACTACTAAATACAAGATACAGTGGAGAATATATAAGGTTTGGAAATAATGAAAATAATTTATATAGAATAGTAAGCCATGAGAATGGTACAGGAACAAAGATAACCAGTGCAGAACCTCTAAAAAGTTCTGGTGAATTTATAAAAAGTGTTTTTGGAAACAATGTAACATTTTCAAGTACAAATATAATAGGAATATTCTTAAATGTCGATTATTTAACAAGTTATGTAAATGATGAATATAGGGAAATGATAGAAGATGAAACAACATGGTATCTTGGAACTGTAGGAGAAGGTAAATCATATAAACTGGCCAAATATACAAATAAAACAGGTACTAGCTTGACTTCAAAAAAAACAATAGCAAGAGTGGGATTACTTAGGTATGGAGAATTAATGTCGGGACAATTTGATAGATTTGGTAATAATTCATTTTATTGGCTCTTAACACCATTTAGTACCATTTCCATACGTCGTGTGGATGACGGCTATGGTGTTGGTTCCGATGTCAGTCGTCCTTCGGACAATTCGTATGGGATTCGGCCATCCCTAAATCTAAAATCTAACGTGCAGATAACTTCAGGTACAGGAACTAAATCTGATCCATTTGTCTTAACTCTAGGTAATTAATGTTTTAGGGTGTAAGAGAGTGTACTTATTCTTCTTTACTAATTTAAAGTTAGTTATAATCAAATTTATAATAGAAAGTCATAATTATTTTTAAGTTTAGTAATATACTTTAGATAATTATGATTTTTTTATTAACTTCTCTCTTGTAAAAATTATTATTTTGATTATAATAAATATTAGTTCTTTGGGGAGGAATATAAATGGCGAAGTTACCTGTTTTTATTGTTAATAATGGAATAATATTTCCTAATATGGAATATAGAGGAGAAACTACTGATTATAAAGATCAGGAAATAATTAATAATATCGATAAATCAGAAGAAAAGAAATTTATTATTATTCATTCCTTAGATGATATTAGTAAAGATGATGTTACTCTCTTTCCAAAGATAGGTCTTTTAGCCACTTTAACTTTAAAACTTAATATTCCTAACTCTAAAATGCGCTATATTATAATAGGTTTAAAAAGAGTAGTTATTAATAGTTATGAAGATGAGAATAATTGCTTTTATGCTTTGTATAATGAAGTTGATAATACTAATATAACTTCTCAAGAAGAAAATAGATATATTGATATGTTATATCGTAATTATGAAAAATATGTAAGAGAAATATCTTCTGTAAGTAATGCAGTGTTGGGAGAAATATCTTCTATTAAAAATCTAAATGATTTAACAGATTTTATTGTTTCTTTTTTAAATTTAAGTCCGGAAGTTAAAAAAACATATTTATATGAATTAGATCCTGTTAAAAGGGCAATGAATTTAGTTAGTCAGTTAAAAGAAGAAATAAATTTGGCTAAATTAGAAAAAGAAATAGAAATTAAAGTGCATAAAAAAATAGAAAAAGATCAAAGAAGATATTATTTAGAAGAAAAATTAAGAATAATTTCTAATGAATTAGGGGAAGTTAGTAATAAGAATAAGACTATTGAGAAGTTTAATTTAAGATTAAAAAAACTTAAATGTTCTAATAAAGTTAAAAATAAAATAAAAGAAGAAATTGCAAGATATGATTCAGTTGGTAGTAATTCTCCTGAAGCTAGTAATATATTAGATTATATAGAATTAATGTTAAGTCTGCCTTGGGATTATAAAACTAAAGATATTACTGATTTAAATACAATAGAATCTACTTTAAATGATAGTCATTATGGACTTAGTAAAGTAAAAGCTAGAATAGTTGAATATATAGCGGTTAAACAAAATTCTAAAAAAGAAAGAAGTCCAATATTGTGTTTAATAGGGCCTCCTGGAGTTGGGAAAACATCTTTAGCATATAGTATTGCTAAGAGTCTAAATAGAAAGCTTGTTAGTATTTCAGTTGGAGGTATTAATGATGAAGCGGAAATTGTAGGACATAGAAGAACATATATAGGAGCAATGCCTGGTAGAATAATTCAAGGTATTAAGAAGTGTGGTAGTTCTAATCCTGTCTTTGTAATAGATGAAATAGATAAAATGACAAAGAATTTTAGAGGAGATCCTGCTAGTAGTTTATTAGAAGTATTAGATAAAGAACAAAATAGTAAATTTTCTGATCATTATTTAGAAGAAGAATATGATTTATCTGATGTTTTGTTTATTGCTACTGCTAATTATGAAGAACAAATACCATTAGAATTAAAAGATCGTTTAGAAATTATATATTTAGATTCTTATACCGAATATGAAAAATTATCTATTGCTAAAAATTATTTAATACCTAAAGCTCTTGATGAACATGGTCTTACATCTTTACAAGTTCAATTTACTGATAAAGCAATTCTTGATATTATTAATTATTATACTAAAGAAGCGGGTGTTCGTAATTTAGAGAGAATGATTGCTAAAATACTTAGAAAAATTGTTAAACAAGTTTTAACTGATAATACTAAGATATTTTATTTAATAGAAAGTAGTGATCTTGATAAATATTTGGATAGAAAACTTTATATAGAAAAAGGAAATAAAGAAACTAAATTAAAAGGTGTTGTTAATGGTTTAGCTTATACTCCTTATGGAGGAGATATATTACCTATTGAAGTTACTTATTATCCTGGTAATGCTAGTTTATTATTGACAGGTTCTTTAGGAGAAGTAATGCAAGAATCAGCTAAAATAGCACTTAGTTATATAAAAGCGAATAGTAAGAAGTTTATGCTTTCTAAAGAAATTTTTGATAATGATATTCATATTCATGTTCCTGAAGGGGCTATACCAAAAGAAGGTCCAAGTGCCGGTATTGCTTTAACAACAGCTTTATTAAGTTCTTTAACTAATACTAAAATATCAACCAAAGTAGCTATGACTGGAGAAATAACTTTACAAGGTGATATTCTTGAAATAGGTGGAGTTAAAGAAAAAGTATTAGGAGCATATCGTTCGGGAGTTACTACTATTTATTTACCAGAAGCTAATAAAGTTGATTTAATGGATATTCCTTCTGAGATAAAAGAGAAAATTAAATTTGTATTTGTTTCTAATTATTATGATCTTTATAAAAGTTTATTTATTGATGATAAAAGCTTAATTACTAATTAAAAAATGCTATCTATAATAGATAGTATTTTTTTGGCATTTTCTTCTTTTTTTACCATATATTAGAAATAAAGAAAGGAGATAAAAATGAAACAAATTATATCTTTGGAAAAAGAAATAGCTTTTAAGACAATGATAGGGGAAATTACCAGTATTTCTTTAGAACATGATTTAAGTTTTATAAATGATAGTGAAGTTGAAGGAAACTTGATTATTAGTGGTACTTATAAAATGACAGAAGCTAGTACTTTAGAAGAAAGTTTTAATTATCGAGTTCCGGTTGAGATTATGCTTACTAATAGTCTTGTACCTGAGAAAAGAAATATTGATATTAATAATTTTACCTATGAGATTGTTAATGATGAAGCACTTTTTATTAATGTAGAGATTTTGATTGAAGGGTTAGAAAAAATTGAAATTAATGATATAGAAAATGAAGATGATAAAGAGGATAATAAGGATATAGAAGATGAAAGTAAAAAGAAAGTTTTAGAAGAAGAAAAAGGGAAAGAGGAAGTAAGAAATGATGATGCTAAAGAAAATATAGAGGTTTTAACTACTGATGTTAAAGATGATTTACCTAGTATTGATACAATAGAAAAAAATGAAAATATAACTTCTCAAGAAGAAAAAGTGGTGGATAAAATAACAGAAACTAAAAAAGATGAAGATGTTTCTTCTAATCAAAATAATAATAAAGTGATGGATTCTATTTTTTCAGCTTTTGCTAATACTAATGAAACCTATTCTACTTATTCAGTTTATATATTAAGAGAAGATGATAATTTAGAAGAAGTTATTAGAAAGTATAAAACTACAAGAGAAGAATTATCTGAATATAATGATTTAGATAATTTGAAAATAGGTACTAAGTTAATTATTCCTACAACTATAGAAGATGATGAATAAAAATTCTTTGCTAAAATATAGTTATATTAATAATATTAAAGTATTAACGTATAGTGATAATAGTAAAATTTTAGTTAAGACTAAGAAAAAATATAATCTTGAGAAAATATATAATTATTTAGATAGTCATAATTTTAATAATTATTTAAAACCATTAAAAATTACTGATAGAGAAGTTTATTTTCAGTATTTACCTAAAGTTTTATTAGATAATGATGAAAGAGCTAAAAAGCTTGTTTATAATCTTAGTGTGTTACAAAATAAAACAACAACTTATAAAGAGATAGATAGAGATAGACAAAAAGAAGATTATGATAAATTAAAAAATAAAATATTATATTTAGAGAATTATTATTTTACCTTACAAGATACTATTGAAAATAAAGTTTATATGAGTCCAAGTGAATATTTATTTATTCGAAATGTTTCAATTATTTATCAAGCTTTAAATTTTAGTAAAGAAATACTTGAAAAATGGTATAAAATAGTTAAAGAAAAAACCACAGAACGTTTTGTATATTGTCATGGTAAATGTGAACTTGCTCATTTTCTTTGTAATGATGAAGGCTATTTTATAAGTTTAGAAAATGCTCATTTAGGTAAGCCAACAGAAGACTTTTTATATTTTTTTAATAAAAATTATAAAGATACAGATATGTTAAGTAATTTTAGATTTTATCAACATAGATTTCATTATAAAGAAGAAGAATTGCTTTATTTTATTGTTAATTTAGTAATTCCTAAAAAAATAGATATCTATAAATCATCTTTAAAGAAATGTATGGAATTAACAGACTATTTTGACAAATTAAAAGTAACTAGTAATTTTGTTTTAGAGTATCAAAAAAACCACCAACATTATGAACAGCATTAACTCTATTAGAAGTAATATAGCATTTATTCTAGTAACTAAAAATACAAGTATTATAGCTTGATAACAAATAATTACAACTAATGCTAAAAGAGCGCCTAAATAGAAGATATTATTTCTTCTTTTTTGTTTGCAAAAATTGCATCTACAAAAAGGACTATGACGATTACCTTTAAATTTCATAGATATCACCTATAGTAGTTTATGAAAAATTAAAAGAGATGTTAATTTAATAAGAATCGACAAATAATTTGCTATTTATTTTATATATTGTTAATGGTGGTAGAAATGAAAGTTTATCTGGATCTTGTTTTCTTTATTAATTTTATGTTTGATTTGTTACTTCTTTTAACTGTAGGAATTGAATGTAAAATATTTCCTAAAAAAAGATATCTAATTTTGGGTGCTTTATTAGGAAGTTTAAGTACTTTTCTTTTATTTTTACCTCTTAATAATTTTTCTTTATTTTTATTTAAGATTCTTGTAAGTATAGGGATGATATTTATAGCATTTAAAATTACTTCTAAAAATCTTTTTCTTACTTTAATTAAAAGCTTATATGGTAATAGTATTATTCTAGGAGGATTAATTTATTTTCTTAATAATCAATTTAGTTATAAACAAAAAGGTTTTATTTTTATTCATGATGGAACTAGTTTAAATTTAATTATTATATTAATTAGTAGTCCTATAATCTTTTATTTATATCATAAAAGTATGATTAGAGAAAGAAAGAAAAGACAATTACTTTATGATGTTTCAATTAAATATAAAAATAAATCTTTAAATATTTTGGGATATTTAGATACTGGTAATAATATTAAAGATCCCTATAAAAAAAGAGGGGTTATAATTGTTAATCCTAAAGTATTATCTATTAAGATGGAAGATGCTATTCTTGTTCCTTTTAAAACGGTAGAAGGAAAGGGATTATTAAGATGTATAGAAGTAGATGAAGTAAAAATAGATAATAATTTATTAGGAAATAAATATCTTTTAGGTATTAGTCCTAAAGAAATTAATATAGAGGGGGCTAGTTGTATTTTACCATGTAATATAGAGGAGGAATTATAATGATTAGTATACTTTATTTAGTAGCATTTTTATTTGAGAAGACAAATGAAATATTTTATGTGGGTAGTAGTGATATATTACCTGAACCTTTATCTAAGGAGGAGGAGGAAGCCTATTTAGTTATGGCTCTTGATGGGGATATACATGCTAGAGATAAACTTATTGAACATAATTTAAGATTAGTAGTATTTCTTGCTAAGAAATATGAAAATACAAAAGTAGATTTAGAAGATTTAGTTAGTATTGGAACAATTGGACTTATTAAAGGAATTAATACATTTAAAAAAGATAAGAATATTAAATTAGCTACTTATGCTTCTAGGTGTATAGATAATGAGATTTTAATGTATTTACGAAAGATTAAGAAATCTAAAACTGAAGTTAGTATTGATGCATCACTTAGTTTAGATGCTGAAGGAAATGAGTTACATCTTGAAGATATTTTAGGTACAGATAGTGATATTGTAACTAGAGGATTAGAAAATGAAACTGATAAGAAGATGATGTTAGATGAAGTTATGAGGCTTAATCCAAGAGATAGAGATATTATTATTTTAAGATATGGTTTAATGGGACATAATGAACTTACACAAAAAGAAGTTGCTGATTTGCTTGGTATTAGTCAGTCTTATATTTCTAGGATTGAGAAGAAAGTTATAAGAAGATTAAAAAATATTATTAAGTATACGTAGGAGGAGAGTATGAAAAATTTAAAAAGTGATAATGATTATTTACTTAAGATTAGATATTTATATAAATTAAAGAATAGAGGTATTAATAATATTAATACAGATATTGATTTTAAGAATAGTTATTTTGATTATAAGAAAAGATGGTTATGATTTATATAACTGTTTTTTTATTTATAATGAGGATTATCAAAAATATATAGAGCATAATGATACGAAAGGGAAAAATTATTATATCCTTTGATTGCTTAAAGTTAAGATTTAATATATACTAAGAGTAATTAGGAGGCTTATTATGAAAAAAATAGTTATTTTAGCGTTACATTTAGGATATGGAGGAGTTGAGAGAACTATTAGTTCTTTAGCTAATTCTTTAGTTAAAGATGATACTTATCAAGTGGAAATAGTATCTATTTATAGGATATATGATAATCCCGTTTATGATATAGATCCTAAAGTTAAGATTACTTATTTATTGCCTAAATCATTAAGTCCTAATCGTTATGAATGGAAGAAAGCTCTTAATAGTTTAGAACCGGTTAATTTTGTTAAAGAGTCAGTTAAAGGGGTAAAGATTTTATATAAAAGACGTAAAAAAATGGCTAATTATATTAAGAAAAGTGATGCTGATGTTATTATTTCAACTAGAGTTATGTTAAATGAATTATTAAGTGAGTATGGTAAAGATAATGTTTTAAAAATAGGATGGGAACATAATCATCATCATAATAATATGCGTTATGCAACTGATGTAGTTAGAAGTGCTAAAAATTTAGATTATTTAGTATTAGTATCAAAAGATTTAAAAAGATTTTATAATAAGAAATTGTTTACTTCAAAGTGTCAATGTGTCTATATCCCTAATGCTTTAGAAACTATACCAAAAAAACGGAGTCCTCTTACTTCTTCACGTTTTATTTCTGTAGGAAGATTAGCACCTGAAAAGGGTTATTTTGATTTATTAAATATTTATGTTGATTTAAAAAATAAAGGGTGTAATTGGAAACTTGATATTGTAGGAGATGGAGATGAAAGGAGTAGATTAGAAAAATTTATTAAAGAGAATAATTTAACTGATGATGTTATATTGCATGGCTTTAAAAGTAGTAAGGAAATAGAGGAGTTAATGCAAAAAGCTAGTATTTATCTTATGACTAGTTATACTGAGAGTTTTGGGATTGTACTACTTGAAGCGATGAGTAATGGACTTCCTTGTATTGCTTTTGATTCAGCGGAAGGTGCTAAAGAGATAATAACTTCAGGCTCTGATGGTTATTTGATTAAACATCGAAATTTTAAAGCTATGGAGAAGAAAATCTTAGATTTGACTAATGATTTAGAGAAAAGAAAAGAACTTGGTAAGAATGGTCGTAAAAAAGTTAAAGCTTATATGAGTGATAATGTTAAAGAAAGTTGGAAAAAAATTATAGAAAAGAAGTGATTATTATGACAAAAGTAATGTTTATATCTAGTACAGGTGGACATTTGAATGAATTGTTACAGTTAGATAGTATTATAAAAGACTATGATTATTCTTTAATTACTGAAAAAACGAAAGCTAATAAGAAATTAAAAAAGAAATATAAGAAACTAGATTTTTTAATATATGGTACTAAAGATCATAAATTATCTTATCCTTTTAAATTATTAGCTAATTGTTTTATTAGTTTATATTTATATTTTAAATATCAACCAGATTATATTGTAACAACAGGTGCTCATACGGCTGGTCCTATGTGTTGTATTGGAAAAATATTTGGTAGTAAAGTAATTTATATTGAAACTTTTGCTAATATAAGATCAAGGACAATTACAGGTACTTTATTTTATAAATTTCATATTGCTAATTTATTTGTAGTACAGTGGAAAAGTATGAAAAAATTATATCCTAAAGCGACCTTTGGAGGATGGTGTTTTTAATGATTTTAGTAACGTTAGGGACTCAAGATAAGAGTTTTAAAAGACTACTTGTTGTAATTGATCAAGAAATAGAGAAAGGTAATATTAAAGATAAGGTTGTTGTGCAAGCTGGTTTTACTAAATATAAGAGTAAGAATATGGAAATATTTAAAACACTTCCAAGTGATGAGTTAGAACAGTTGATTATTAAAGCTGATTTAATTATTACTCATGGTGGAGTAGGAAGTATTTTAACAGCTTTAAAACATAATAAGAAGGTAATAGCTGCTCCAAGATTAGCTAAATATGGAGAGCATACTAATGATCATCAAAAAGAAATAATTGATGAATTTAGTAAAAGAGGTTATATTTTAGCGTTAAAAGATTTTAATAAGTTTGATAAGGTGTTAGCTAAGAGTGTTAATTTTAAACCTAAAAAGTATGAAAGTAATAATAAGAATTTTACTAATTTAATCGCTAATTATATTGATACAACTAATCATATTAGTTGGTTTAATAGAGATAAATTAGTAATATTAACATCAATTATTAATTTAATAATCTTTACTTTTCTATGTAATTTATCTATTAATATGTATTTATCTTTTACGATTAGTTATTTTATATCTATTATATTATTAACTTTCTTTAAAGCTAGGAAGTTACCAAATCCTTTAACTGTTATTTGCTGTTTTTATTTAATAGAAGGCTTTTCATTAATATTATTAGTTGATAATCTTTCACTTAATTATTTTCTTGCTAAATTAATTATTAATATAGTAGTAATTTTTATTTATCATTTTTTGGATAAAAAAAATTAAAAGGGTGGGTTTGTTATGAATATAAAAGAAAAATTAATATTACATAAATATTTTTTATTAATAATACTTGTAATGCTTATAATAATTATTATTTTGACAATAAGTATATTTACTAAAAATAGTAATTTTTCTAATCCATACGAAGTAAAAGTTAAAGATTATGATAATTTTTTGTTTTTAGGTGATTCTATTACAGATTTTTATCCATTAGATGAGTATTATGATAATTTGCCAGTTGTAAATAGTGGAATATCAGGAAATAGAACGACAGATATTTTAAATGATATGATAAAAAGAGTATATCAGTATAATCCAACTAAGATCTTTATTTTAATTGGTACAAATGATTTAGATAGTAATGATAGTGATATTGTTGATAGGACTTATAAAAATATAAAGAAGATAATAACGAAAATTAAAAATAATAGAAATAGAGCTAAGATTTATCTTGAGAGTGTTTATCCTGTTAATAAAGATGTTGATAGTAATGCTGTTAATAATAGAGATAATAAGAAAATTAAAAGATTAAATAAAAAAATAGAAAACTACTGTTTATCTACTAATAATTGTAATTATATAAACTTATATAATGATTTAGTAGATGCTAATGGTAATTTAAATAGCAAATATACAACAGATGGACTCCATTTAAATAGTTTAGGTTATGTGGTAGTTACAAGAGAATTATTACCATTTTTAAGTGATTAGGGGGATATATGACAACATATAATGAAATTGTAAATATTTTGCAAAAAGAGAAATTAATTAATTCTTTTTATCGATTTCAAGGTTCTAGTAGTTTTGAGTATTATAATATTAAAAAGAATTGTTTTGATGATATAGGTAGTCACTATGTTTATTTTTCAACAACACTTTTACATCATTATTATTTTTCTGTTAAAAGAATTAGACAACTTATTAATACTACAATTTTGAATAAGACTGATTATATGATTTCTAATAAACAGTTAAATATAAAAGATAATTTTTCTAAAATTTCTAATTTAGTAATTAATTCTTCTAATTTAAAAGGATTAAATAGTATAGAGCTTGTTGTTGATAGTAGTTATTATAAATTATTAACTGAAAATTCTGTTTATAATATGAATAAAGATAAGGAACAGAAAAATTTAATTGAAAGAGTTGATAGAAGAAAATATAAAGGTGGATATGGGGTTATTGATACTTGGTTAGATCTATTAGATGATTTAACACTATTTTCAGTATGTAATAGAATAACTAGAGATGATGTTTTAAAACTTTTGGAAAATATGAAAATGAGTAAAAAATTAAATTCACCTTATCTAATTAGGAATATTTTAGATAATAAATTAAAACTATATCATATATCTGATAATATTTATAATGATTTTCATAAATATAAAATTATGAATGATTTAGAAATTTTATATGATAGGAAATTATATCTTGAAAATAGTAGTTTTGCTAATAATCCTAGAAAGACTATTAAAGATGTTTTAGTCAATTATCAGGAAAAAAGAGAGAAAGTATTAAGATTAGTTTTAGAAAACTACCATAAATATTAAAAGTATTTGACGTATTTTTCTTTTTATGATAAACTCTTATTGTTTGTAGCTTGATATACCTCATGCTGTAAACCGCCTTGAAAAGGTAGAAATTACTAATTTAGTAATACCTTAAAAGCGAGTCTTTAGTTAAAAAAAGGAGGTTAAATAATGTACGCAGTAATTAAAGTTGGTGGAAAACAATATCGTGTTAGCGAAGGTGATGAGATTTTTGTTGAAAAATTAAATGCTAATGCTGATGATGTTGTTACTTTTGATCAAGTGTTAATGCTTGATTCTAAAGTTGGTTCCCCTTATTTGTCTGATGTTAAAGTAGAAGGCGTTGTAGTTAAAAATGGTAAAGCTAAGAAAATACGTATTTTTAAGTACAAGAATAAGTCTAGAAGTAATCGTAAAACCCAAGGACATAGACAACCATATACTAAAATTAAAATTACAAAAATTAGTGGTTAATTATGATTAGAGTAAAAGTAGAAAAAGAGCATGGCTATTATAAAAAAATAAGTATTTTAGGTCATGCTATGTATGATGATATTGGTAAAGATATTGTTTGTAGTGCTGTTAGTTCAATAGTTATTACAACAGTAAATGGAATTTTAACTATTGATAAGGGTACAATTACTTATTTAGCTAGTAGTAGAGGGTTAACAATTAAAGTGTTAAATAATGATAGAATAACCCAACTGTTACTTAAAAATATGATTAAAATGCTTAAAGAATTAGAATTAAAATACAAAGAAAATATAGAGGTAAAGTAAGGAGGGACGAAAGTGGAATTTTTAAAGTTAAATATTCAGCTTTTTGCACATAAAAAAGGACAAAGTTCAACATCTAATGGACGTGATTCTATTGGACGTAGATTAGGAGCTAAAGCTGCTGATGGTGAATTTGTAACAGCTGGAAGTATTATTTATCGTCAACGTGGAACTAAAATTTTCCCAGGTGTTAATGTACGTCGTGGTAATGATGATACTTTATATACAACTATAGATGGTATTGTTAAATTTGAACGTAAAGGAAAAGATAAAAAACAAGTTTCAGTTTATCCAGTTGATTAATTAAAAAATAAAGGTACTAACATCCGTTAGTGCCTTTTTAAAAAAGGATTTGATAATATGAATGTTTTAGTAACAGGTAGTAGTAGAGGAATAGGGAAAAGTATTATTTTAGAGTATGCTAAACATGGTTATGATGTAGTTATTAATTATAATAATAGTAAAGATGAAGCATTAAAATTAAAAGATTATGTTATAAATACTTATAAAGTAAGGGCACTTGCTATTAAATGTGATATAAAAAAAGAACAAGATATAGATACTTTAATAGAAAGAATTTATAGTGAATTTGGGAGTCTTGATGTTTTAATAAATAATGCTTCTATTGCTCTTGATCAAGATTTTACTTTAAAAACGAAAGATGAGTTTATGAAGGTTTTAGAAGTTAATTTAGTAGGTACTTATTTATTAGCTAAAAAAATAGGTTTAAAAATGCTTGATGAAAAAAAAGGCAATATTATTAATATTACTTCTACTAATGGAATCGATACAACTTATCCTGAGAGTATTGATTATGATGCTTCTAAAGCTGGTGTAATTTCTTTAACTCATAATTTAGCTAACTATTTTGCTCCTTATATCCGGGTTAATGCCATTGCTCCAGGATGGGTTAATACAAAAATGAGTCTTGATCTTGATGCTTCTTTTAAAGCTAGAGAATTAAAAAAGATTTTACTAAATCGTTTTGCTTCTAAAGAAGAAATAGCAAAGCTAGCTTACTTTTTAGGAAGTGAAGATGCTAGTTATATAAATGATAGTATTATTAGAATAGATGGTGGTGTTAGAAGATGAATGAGGCTTTAATTAAAAAAGTTGATCAAAAAATTAAAGATGAATTAGAAAAAATTACGTTGATAGAACAATTTAATAGTGCTAAAGTTCTTAAAGCTTTTAAAGATTTAAAAGTTTCTTCTGTTGATTTTACTTCAACTACAGGCTATGGATATAATGATATTGGTAGAGATAAATTAGAGATGGTATATGCTAATATTTTTAAAACAGAAGCAGCTTTAGTTAGAAATCAATTTGTATCAGGAAGTCATGCCTTAACCGTTGCTCTTTTTGCTTTATTAAGACCTAATGATACTTTGCTTAGTATTTCTGGTAAACCATATGATACATTAGATGAAGTAATCGGAATTAGACCTAATCCTTCCTCTTTAAAAAGTTTTAATGTTAATTATGAACAAATAGATTTAAAAGATAATGATTTTGATTATGAGAAGATAAAAGAAGTTTTAGAAAATAAAAAAATTAAAGTTATTGAAATACAAAGGTCTAAAGGATATTCTACTAGAAAAAGTTTAAGTATTTCTAAAGTAGAGAAAGTAATTAAACTAATTAAATCTATTGATCCTAATATTATTGTAATGGTTGATAATTGTTATTGTGAATTTGTAAATAAAAAAGAACCTAGTGAGGTAGGGGCTGATATTACAGTTGGTTCTTTAATTAAAAATTTAGGTGCTGGTATTGCTTCTAATGGAGCTTATATAGTAGGACGTAAAGATTTAATTAATTTATGTGCTGAACGTCTTACTTTACCTGGAGAAGGAATTGATGTTGGTCCATCTCTTGGGGCTAATAGAAGTTTTTATCAAGGCTTATTTATGGCTCCTAGTGTAGTAGCATCAGCTTTGAAAACAACAGTTTTTACAGCTTGTCTTTTAAGTGAATTAAATTATCAAGTGGATCCATTATATAATGAAGAAAAAGTAGATATAGTTTTAAATATTACTTTTAATGATAAAGAAAAATTAATTAAATATGTCCAAGGTATTCAAGCTAATTCTCCTATTGATTCTTTTTCTTTACCTATTCCAGATGATATGCCTGGTTATAGTGATAAAATAATAATGGCTAGTGGTTCTTTTACTCAAGGATCCTCTATTGAACTATCTTGTGATGGACCAATTAGAAGTCCTTATGTTGCTTATCAACAAGGATCTTTAACTTATGAATATGGTCGTTTAGCCGTTATTAATGCTTTAAAAAATTTAGAGTCATAAATTAATTTCTCCCTTCATAAAGTGTATTAGTAAAAGGGAGGAAACAAATGATTAATAAACAAAATTTATGGTTTTTAACTCTTTTTAGTCTTATTTTAGTACTTAGTGTTTATTATATAACTATGCCTAATGATTTATTAATCGCTAGTAATTCTACTACTGATACTAAAGATATAAAGAAAGAGTCTACAGATAATAAGAAGAATAAAGACAAAGATAAAGATACTATTAGTGAAGTAGATAATTTAACAGCTTTAAGAGTTAGTTTAGATGAGAAACGAGATAAAGAAAAACAAGAATTAAAAACTACTATGACTAAAGAAGATGCTACGACAGATGAGAAGAATAATGCTTATGAACAATTAAAATATTTATCAGTAATTGAAGGAGAAGAAGAAAAATTAGAAAAAATAATTAAAGATGAGTATAAAATAAATAGTTTTGTAAAAATAGAAAATAATACAATTACTGTTGTGGCAGCTAAGAAAAAACATGATGTTAAACTTGCTAATAATATTATGAGAAGTATTCAAAAAGAATTTGATACTAAGCAAACTATAACAGTTAAATTTGAAGGTAGCTAGTTGTTTTATCTACAACAAATAATTCATCTTTCATAAACTACTAATGAAAGTTTCAACAATTAGGGAAAGGGGATTATTATGAGAGGAATATTGACAACTAGGGAAAAAGAAGTCTTTAAACTTTTAGTAACAGGTCTAACTACTAAAGAAATAGCTCTTAATTTGAAAATAAGTGAAAAAACAGTTAGGAACCATATTTCTAATGTTATGCAAAAACTTGGTGTTAAAGGTAGAGCTAATGCGGTAATTGAACTTTTAAAATTAAAAGAAATTGAGTTATAAAGTACTAAAACAGTACTTTTTTTTATATACTTTATTAGGTGATTTTCATGTTAAGAAAAAAAGCTTTACGGAAAATATTTATTACTACGATGAGTCTTTTTATAATTATGACTATTTATTTTATCCCTTTAACTGAAGATGTTATGGAAACTAATTTGGAATTTGAATATATTACTGATTTAGCTAATTCATCTATTTATTTATTAGATAAAAACAAATTATTAGTTAAAACTAAAATATTATTAGATAATAAAAAGATGGAAGATAATATTAAAACTGTTATAACTAATTTAACAATTAGTAATGATAATATATTTCCAGATCAGTTAAGGGGAATAATACCTAAAGGAACTAAGTTAAATAATATAAAAATAGAAAATGATACAGTTACTTTAGATTTTTCAAAAGAATTTTTAAATATTGATCCTGATTTATCTTTAAAACTAATAGAATCTATAGTATTTTCTATAACAGAAATAGATGGTTTAAATAAACTTAATATAACAGTAGATGGTAACTGTTTAGAATATTATCCTAATACTAAGAAAAAAATATCTTTTCCTCTTACTAGAGAAATTGGTATTAATAAAGAATATAGTTATACTTCTTTTAATGATTTAACTAAAGTTATTGTTTATTATCAAGAAGTTATTGATGATGATACTTATTATGTACCAGTTACTAAATATCTTAATAATGATAAAGACAAAATAGATATTATTGTAGAAGAACTTACAACTAGTTATATTTATGAAGATAATTTAAGTAGTATATTAAATGAAAATGTTAAGCTTATAAATAAAGAAATATCTGATGATCTTTTGATTTTAGATTTTAATAATGCTTTATTTGATAGTAATAGTGAAATAAAAGAAGAAGTACTATATACCTTAAGTTATTCTGTTTTTGATAATTATGATGTTAATACTGTTAGTTTTAGAGTAGAGGGAAAAGAAGTAAAAAATGTTAAAAGAAGTAGTTTAACTTAAATTTTAATTGAAAGATATTCTTAAAGATGTTATACTTGATTTGTAAAGTTGGTGAGAATATGAAAGAAAATAGAAATAAAATATTATTAGGTATTTTAATAATTGCTTTAATAGTAGTTATTATTCTTTTAACTTTTGCAGCTTTTAGTTATGCTGATGAAGGTGATGTTGAAAATGTTGTTACTTTAGGTACTTTAGAACTTACTTTAAATCAAGGTAATGTTATTAATTTATCTGATACTTATCCTTTAACTGATAGTGAAGGACTTGCTACTACTGGGTATAGTTTTACTTTAGAAAATACAGGAACAGCAGATGTTAATTATAAGATTTATTTAGATAATGTTGCTATTGACTCTCCAGATGTCAAACTAGATGATAAATATTTAAAATATAGTCTTGATAAAGATGCTAGTAAAGGTAGTGCTTCATATTTAACATCTTTAGGAGGAGATGGATCAAGAATATTAGATCAAGGTGTAATTAGTAAAGATGTTAGTATTAATTATGTTTTAAGGGTTTGGCCTACTGTAGAAATAGATGGTGATTTTGGTGGTCAAGTATGGAAAGGTAAATTAAGAATAACAGGTGATCAAGTAGCATAATCACCTTTTTTTAATTTCTATCTATAATATTATAGGTGTTTAGTATGGAAATAGAAAAAAGTAGTTTAGAAAATATCAACTTGAAAAAAGAAATTATTGTTGATATAAGAGAACATTATTTATTTGAAAGAGGACATATAAATAATGCTATTAATATACCATTACGTTTATTAAGAGAAATGCCAGAGAAATATTTATCTATTAATAAAATTTATTATTTAATTTGTGAAACAGGTTTTAATAGTAAAAAATTATCTAAATTATTAAATAGTAAAGGATATACTACATATAGTATAAAAAATGGATATTCTAATTAATAATTATAGGTGCAACTTCTAGTTTTTTGCTTTATAATATATTAAGGGAGGATATTAATTATGGATTATATAATAATAGGACTATTAATAGTATTGATTATTTTAGTAGTTATATCATTGATGAAAAATATTAATGAAGCAGATATTACTAGTAGACTTAGTAATTTAGAGATTAATATGATTAAAGAACTTAATTTATTTAAAGATAATTTATCTAAGAGTTTAAATGAAGATTTTACTAAATTAAATGATGGTATTGAAAAAAGACTTTTAGCGATTAATGAACAAGTTAATAATAGAATTAATCAAAATTTTGAAAAGACTAATAAAACTTTTACTTCTGTAATTGAGAGGTTAAGTAAAATAGATGAAGCACAAAAGAAGATAGATAATTTATCTTCAGATATAATTTCTTTACAAAGTATTTTAACTGATAAGAAAACTAGAGGTATATATGGAGAAGTTAATTTAAAAAATATTTTAGTTAATGTTTTTGGAGAAGGAAATGATGCTATTTATAAGTTACAATATACACTACCTAATGGGACTATCGCTGATTCTATTCTTTTTGCACCTGAACCTTTAGGTACTATTGTAATTGATTCTAAATTTCCTCTTGAACATTATCAAATAATGGTAGATAAAAATATTAGTAAAATAGAAAGAGAAAATGCTACTAAAGCCTTTAAAATGGATGTTAAAAAACATATTGATGCTATTAGTAGTAAATATATTATTGATGGTGTTACTGGAAGTCAAGCGATTATGTTTTTGCCAGCAGAAGCTATTTTTGCAGAGATTAATGCTTATCATTCTGATTTAATTGAATATGCTTATCGAAAAAGAGTCTTTATTACTTCACCAACAACTTTAATTTCTACTTTAACAGTTATTCAGATGATAATTAAAAATATGGAGAAAGATAAATATACTAAAGTTATTCATGAAGAATTAAATAAATTAAGTTTGGAATTTGCTAGATATAAAGAACGTTGGGATAAACTATCAAGAAGTATTCAAGCCGTTAATAAAGATGTTGAGAATGTTTCTATTACTACTTTAAAAATTACTAAGAAATTTGAAAGTATTAATAAAGTAGAATTTGATAATAAAGAAATTGAATAGGAGTGTTAAGCTCCTTTTTTTGTATAAAAAATATTATTTTTTGTATACTAAAAATAAATTAGAATAAATTATATTAGGTGATGATTTAATTAAAAAAATAATTATAGGTTTATTAGGATTTATTTTAACGACAATAGGCTTTTTTTATGTAATTGTTTATTCTAATTTATTTACTTTTGGATATTCAATTAAAGAATATTTATTATTTATGTTTTCTAATATTAAAAATTATAGTTTATTAATTGGCATTATATTATTATTTATAGCATTAAGAAGAAAGGAGAAAAAATAGTGATATATACATATGATATTTTACTTAATTGGACTAAAGAGTTAAGATTAAAAGAGTTTTATGAATGGAGTTTAGATGATGATTTGGAACACATTAAAAAAATTCCTTTAATAAGAGTTAGTGATAATTTTATAAAAGATTTATTAGTTTCTAAGATTAAATTAGATAAGAATTTTTTAATTAAAATAAAAGATAGGGCAGAAGGGTATTTTCATAATGATATAGATATAATTGATTATGCTGTTATTGTTGCAAGTAGTAAAAAAGCTTTAGCTTTAGAATTAGATGAAGATGGGGTTATTATTTATAAGAGTAGTTTATTATTAGATGAAGAAGAAGAAGTTTTAGAAATGATAGAGGAGTTAAAGACTACAGAAGTTAATTATGAGATTTTAAAAAGAAATAAAAATATAAATTATTTAACAAGAAAAGAAGAAAAAGAAAAGAATTTTCTTTTAAAAGAGATAAATAAAATTAAAGTTAATAAAGAAGATGCTAAACTTAATTATTTATATCAAGAGTTTTTTGAAGAAATAGAAGACGGTTTTGATAAGAAGTTAAAAAAGCTTGATGAAGAAGTAAAGAAAGATAATAGTAGTTTTAATAGTAAATTATTTAATCTTTTAAAACTTGCTACTATTAAAAAGAAATAATTGTATAAATATAGAAAAATTGTAAATATTACTATTAGAGAAGGTGAATAATCTGAAAAATAAAACTAAATTTATTTTAGGGAAAAACCTAAAAAAAGGGCA
>CAMMBL010000025.1 GCA_946494015.1 uncultured Mycoplasmatota bacterium
ATCTATTACTTCTTTTTGTTCTTCATTTTCATTTAACAAACACTCTATATCTTTGCAATGCTCTATACAGAATTTATCAAAATCGCTCATATCACATTTGCCACTTTTATATTCAGTATATATCTCATCATTTTCTATATATTCTCTTAATCTTTCTTTATAGTTCATTAAACCACCCCAATTCTTTACACTGTTGATTTATTGCTTGTAGATAGTCAACATTAATATCAAAATCAATTTCTATTGTTTGTGTTTCTGTAAAAAACCATATATACTTATCTTCAAAATCATTATAATAGCATATTTGATAGCCATTATTTGAATAATTTAAACCTAATTTTTCAAACATCTCTTTAGCACTCTTATTCATTACAAACCTCCAAATCTCTTGCTTCGTTCATAGGAATACTGCTACAATATTTATCAGTTAAATCTTCCTCAATAACTTCTATAACCCCTGATTGTATAGCTGCAGCAATGAATATAATAATTATTATTATTGCAATTGTACTAGCTACACTTATTACTACTACTTTACAATTTTTCATATAGTCCAAACTCCTTTATCTTTTGCCTTATAAGTCTTTCTAATTCTTTATAAAAACCTTTAGTACGACCAATAGTCCATTTTTTAGTACATAAATTGTATTTCTTTAATAACTCTACATATTTATCTTTTCCGATAAGTCCAATTATTTCTTCCATATCTATTCTCCTCTATCAAAGTGTTCTTGTAACTTGCCATTTTTCATTCTTACATACTTTGTAATAATGTTTTTATAGTTAACTACAAAACCTTCTACATTTCTGTTTACTTTATTACAGTATTTTTCATAAATGCTATCTAAATGTTCTTTAGTTGGTAAAACATTTAATTCAGCTACCTCAGGAACTATTCCAATAAAATTAGGAACTGTTTGACTTATAAAAGGGTAAATAAATAAACTATGATCATAATTCAAATTATATAAGTTAAATTCATCATCAATATTAGCTTTAGCAAACATATACCACTTCTTATCAAACTCATCTATTGTATATTTAAGACATCCCATTCCTAACCACTCGCCACAAATAGCACTATTATTATGTAATTCATTTGCAAGTACATCTTTATTATCAACTAACCATTGATATAAGCCTTTGTATAAGATGCCTTTAACTTCTTCTAATTCACTAATTTTAAAAATATTCTTTCTTTGAGCTACATATAATTCATCATCTTTTTTGAAAATAACTAAATTGCTTCCATCTAATTTCTCAGTAATATATACTTTATCTCCTTTACAACTAACTCTTTTAGTCTTTGGATATATTTCTTTTTTTATCATTATCTGCCTCCATATAATTTTCAAATCTAAATTCTATATATTTTTTTAAATATCTAATATGTACGATATAAACTATATCTTTATAATCAATAATTATTGTCTCTAATTTACCTACATAATAAGTATCTTCAAAATCATTTTTATAATCGTCTATTACTTTACCTATTATCTTATAAGGTAATTTAGCATTGTTTACTATTAAATACTTTCCCATCTAATCCTCCTTATAATTTCTTCTAAAAATACTTATAAAATCTGCATCATATGTTCTTTCAAAATAAAGTTGTCCTATTATCTTAGTTAATTTGTCATAAATAGGGTTAAAATGTACACTATCGTCACTCATATTATGATGATAAGAGCAGAGGTAAATGGTTAATCCAAACTTATCGCTATTACCTCTATTTCGCCCCTCACAAACATGGTGAAGATGCAAGTCATCTTTTCTTTTGCAGAAGAAACACTCTTTATTTTCTTGTATTATTGACTTCATAATTATTCCTTTGGCATTTCATAAAAAATGTTTGTTCTTATTTTTTCGTGAACTTCTTGTTCATCAAATTCGTTAATTTTCACTAATAATTTAGGCTTTAACATATTTTGTATTTCATCTAATACTTCTAATGCTCTTTCTTTTGTTTTGTATTCTCCTAATAGTGCATAATTTCCTAAATTTAAATCATTTCCATACTTGACTATTTTTACATTATCTCTAATACATATATTGTTAGCATTTATCAAACCTTCTTTTGTTTGGCTCCTAATCCATAAATCCATTATCTAATCTCTCCTCTCATCACTGCGTTTTCTAAATCTTTTATATAAGCTATATAAACCCTCTCTTGTTGATTAAACACTTCTTTCCTAGACTCTATATCATTTACACAATGTTGAGCCATATTCATCTCTTTAATTACTTCTTCTATGGTCATCTCAGCAGGCTTCTTAGCTAGTCTATAGCCTTTAGTTTGACTATTATAAATAACTGGTTTAAGTAGCTTTAACTCACTAATCAACTGTCTTACTTTTCTATCAGAATAGCCAGTTCTTGCTACTAGTTCTTCTCTTGTAGTAAAGTCTTTATCACTTAAATAACTTTCTATCATTAGTCCTCCTTACTAACCTTACCCCACTTTATCAAAATCAGTAAAAATTGTTGTTTGTCCATTTGCTAAAATTCCATTTAATCTATCTACTGCTATCTTGTAATATTTTCCATTAATTTCCATGCCTATAAATCTACGATTAAGTTCTTTAGCGGCTATGCAAGTTGTTCCACTTCCACAAAAACAATCTAAAATAATATCATTTTCATTTGAACTATTAATAATAAAATTCTTTATAATATTTAACGGTTTTATTGTTGGATGTCTATATTTCTTTTTATCGTCAATATTTATTGGTAATTCATAATGTGTCTTTGCTGTATCATAATTCGTATTTAATTTTCGGTTTTTTTTGAAATACAAACAAAACTCGGTATCAGGCATATATGTTCCACCACACAAAGGCATTGCGTTTGTCTTATGCCATGAAATAATATCCATTAAACAATTATTTTCAAACACAAAATATTTAATGAGTTTAGGTATCATTGTTTTATTACACCATATATAAATATTAAATTCTTTCATCACCCTTTTTAACTCATTAAAAAGTTTATTATCAATACCCACATTAAGTTTTTGTTCTTCAATTTCATCAAAAACATTTCTTATCGAACGAATGCCTTGACCACTTAAAGTAGAAAATTCGTAAGGTGGATCAATAATTATTAAATCTATTGAATTGTCTGGAATATCCTTTATTAACTCATAGCAATCTCCTAACTGTATCGTATTTATCATATCTTCAAACTTCATTACCCCACTCCTCTGCTAATTTTTCTATCTTGTAATCTTCTAAAGTTGGTATATCTAACTCTTTAGCTTCATAGACAATACCTTCTAAGAATAACCACATTTCTTTAGAGTTATAGTTGCTACTTCCTTTATAGATCTTATACCAGTCACAGTCCTTACCATTCAACTTACCTTTTTCATAAAACTCATAGTATTTACTAAAGCCCTCTAAGCAAGTCCCAGGAGTTACTGGAATAAGCATAGACTGACCATACTCTTTAAGCATTTGATAATATACTGCTTCTTTACTAGAGTTAATCTTCTCGGCAATTTTAGTACATAGTTCCCAGCAATAAGAATTACTATTTATCGACCTCTTTGGATGATACTCTTTTATCTCAAATTTCTTACTATCATCTTGACCCTTAAGCCAAAAGATAATCTTTTTACTTTTTCCTATCATATTGACCTCTAAAATGGCATTTCATCGCCATTATCATCTACATAAGATAATTCTTCTTGATGCTCTCTAGCAAAATCTTTATAAGGTTTGTTACTATCGACTTTCACTTCTGCACTAGCTAACTTTTCTTCTGATTTCTTACTATTTAAAAATTCTACTTCGTCTGCTACAACTTCCGTAACATATCTATTCTCACCACGTTCATTCTGATACTTTCTCACTTGTAAACGACCACTTATTCCAACTTTGCTACCCTTATCCAAGTAATTTTTTACGTTTTCAGCTCTCTTATTCCAAACTACTATGTTAATAAAGTCTGTTTCTTTAGTGCCATCTTTTTTAACTCCATTTCTATTAACTGCAATAGTAAATGTTGCTACTGGTATATTAATAGCTGTATATCTTAATTGCGGCTCTGATGTTAGTTTTCCCACTAAAATCACTTTATTGATAAGTCATCACTCCTTCATCAACTTTTTCATATTTGCTATTTTGTGATTAATTTCATCAATGATAATATTTCTCACTTTATTATCTTCATCAGTAAAATAATTAATTAGATTTTTAATTGTTTTAACAACATCATCAGGTTTGTATTTCCTGTTAGAATAATAATTCTCTCGCTTGTTTTCAATTATTCTTTGATAATCCTTTAAATCATGTGTACCAAAAGCATAGCAATATTGACTGTTACCACTAAACAAAGCATATTCATTATTTATTAAGTTAAATATCCATTCATTTAAGCCACTATGGCTATCAATATAGTTATCGTAAAACCAACTATCATTTTCTAAATAAATATAAAAACTTAATTTATCAGCAAATAAAGATATAGCTAAGTAAATATTGTCTGTAATAAAGTATTTTTTTGTAATATCTATTTTTTCCTGTTCAAGTTTTTCTAAAACAGTCTTTAAATATGTCAAATCTTCTAACTTATACCATAATTGGTTTTCTGTATATTGTTCTGCGTCATAACCATATTTGCTACATAATTCTTTTTTCTTTTTCTCTAAATAATCTTGTATTTCTGATACATCTTTAATTTTATTTTCAATTTTCTTGATTTCTTCTATCACTCTTTCTTTGCCTCTCTTTCCATCAACTTAATCATCTTTATACATAAATCTATCAACTGTTCCTTTGTGTAAATATATTTAACTTGTGGTTCTTCTACATGAGCTTTTATCTTCAATTTAGTTAGTTCGTATATTACATCTTCAAAACTATCTTGCATAAGCTAACAACCTCTCTTTATCTATTCTTTCTACTTTTTCAAACTTCGCTAAATGACCTTTAGGCAACCATAAAACATAAAGTTCTTCTACCGGTTCATCTGCTAACTCATAATAAGAATTCTGCCAAGATACCCATGCTTTATCTAATTCAGCTGTTGTTTTAATATCTATAATTGCTTTCTTTCCATTTACTTTCGCTTTAATGTCTAAAGTCCCAGCATATAAATCTTCGTAAGTTACTATCTTTTCACTTTCTAAAACCTCAATGTTATACACTTTTAGTATTTCTAAATACTGTCTTATACTTTCTTCTTGATACATATCAGGATTACAATATTTCTTAATATATGCTAAAGGCCTTTTAGGCTTTTTTTTATTTATTATTTCAATGTATTTATGAACATCCGTACCGTATTTTGCTTTAGCATTTAATACCTCTTTAGGTATTCCCTCGTATTTTTCTGGAAATACCTTATGAAGTATCTGTGTAACACTTGGAACGATCACACCATCAATTAAATAAATGTGTTCTTCTTCTATAAACTCAACCATTATTTAACTGTTAACTTAACATAAGATTTAGTAGTACTATCTTTTAAATATTCCTCGTAAATATCAGGTAATTCTTTTTTTAATTTAGTACTATCTAATCTCTTAGATGTTTTTTCAGGAAAGTAATTAATAACTAAACTACCGTCAGGACTAACATATTTATCTATTCCAAGTTTTTCCATTTTTGCTAATGCTTGTTCTCTGATATTTTCCTTAAGCATATTAATTTTTAAAGCACCTCTTTCAAACTTCACAATTTGTTTAACTACTTCATCAGCAATTACCATTTGCCCATCTTCAAATCTAACTAAATCATTCATATTATTTCTTCTCCTTTGCTTCTTTTATTTTTTTAATTAATTCACTAGCTTTTTTTAAGCTTATGTCTTCAAGCTTTTCTAAATTATTTGCTTTTAACAGTTTTTCTAATGTATCTCCAACATAATATTTTTTTAGTAATTCTATCTGCTTATCAGTAGCTTTTCTTTCGGTACTTTGCGAAGCATCAGGGTCATTGCCATCAGTATCTTCTTCTGTTGCTATCCCAAAGAACGCACCTGCAGCATATCTTTTACGATAAGTTATTTCTGCTCCCTCATCTTGTATTTTCATATCTTCTTTTGTTTTTATTGGGAAGACATCACTTTCTAAATACTTTCCACTTTTATGAATAAGCACACATTTAATACCTACTGTTTGACTATCTTTATCAAAACCTATAGGTTGCATAAATGCAAAATTTCCGTTTTCTTTTATCTTTTCTAAAATGTCATCTAAAGGTACATAATTAAATTCTTTAGTTGACCATTGATTAGTCTTTTTATTTAATACATTGTATTTAACATTGCAAGATTTTTGTAGTTTCTGCAAGCTATTAACTAATCCAATTAAATCCGTTGCTATTTCTGGACTTAAATTTTCTAATCCTATCATTATCTCATCTCCTCCTAAACAAAATCTCTCTCACTTACACCATAGACTTCATAAGAACTTTTAGGTGTGTAGAAGTCCTCTTTAATTTGTTCTTGACTTCTTAGTTCATCTCTTAAATCTTCGTTTTCGTATTCTAATTTTTGGTTTTCATCATATAACTCTAAAATCTTATTAACCATGTCTTCAACGGTTATTAAGTCTTTAGTAAATAAATCAGCAATATCTGAATTTTTTATATTAAAAGTTGTTTCAACCATTTTTACTTCATCTCCTTTTTTAACTTCTCAATTTTCTTTCTACGATATTCAAGTAATTCTTCTCTTTGACTTGCTATTTTATCTTGTAAAGATATAACTCTATCTTGCAACATAACTGTTTTAGCCATTAAGTTAATATTTTCTGCTTTTAAAGACTCATACTTAAGCTCTAATGTATTCTTTTTAATTTTTTGCTTTAGCACTACTAATAGCTCCTCTCAATTTGTACTTAAATTCTGTTTCTTTATCTTTGTAAACATAATGACCACACCAATCACATATATTTCTATCTATCCAAGCTGGAATAACTACTCTATGACCACATTTACAACGATATTTTGATTTATCTAATTCTCTCATTTGTTTTTGATACCATCTATCATCTTTAGTTTTGGGATTTCTCACAATTTCCTCCTAATTCATCCAAAATTTTGTTTAGTTCATTTGAATTATCTTCAACTTTTTCTACATCTAAATTTTTATCAAACCACTGTGGAATAGTTTCTTTAGAAACGTCTTTCTTAACTTTATCAACTACCCAACTTAAGATAGCTCTATAGTCACTTCTATACTTCTTTCCAGTAGAGCCTTTATAATTATCTAACGTTTTGATACATTGGTCTGCAAATTTCTTACCATAAGTGCTAACTAATTTTTTATATTCAGCATTGGTCATGGTTACAAATTCTGCAAAGTGTATCTTCTCGTTAAAGGTTTCCTTTTTTTCTTCTTCCCCCATACCCCTATTATCTTTTTTTTCTTCTAAATGATTAGTGATATATGATATATGATTATTATCAGTATCGTTTGGTATAGGTTCGTATGTAGTTGGTATTCGTTCGTATTCGTTCGTATCTTTTTGTTTTTTTTCCCATCTCTTTTTTATATTTTCTTTATTCTTCTCACATCTTTTTTGATACCTTTCTTCATTTTTATCAATGTAATCTTTAATAGGTATAAAAACTATCTTTAAATAACCATCTAACTCACTATCACCAGTATTAACATAGTTAAAAATCCCTTTTATTAACTTTCCAGCATCTACATCAGATAACTCTCTAAATACTTCTTGTTGCGACTTTTTTAACAAAAAATTATCTTTCATAAGCACCTCGATTTGACAATATCTGTATTTTGTGATATTTTATAAGTGCTTTTTAAGCAAAAGGGACTTTCTCGGCTGACTGTCCTTTTTTTGTTTACTTTTATCATTGCTACCTCCTATACTAAAATTGTTACTATAGTCATTACTAAACCAAACATCATAGGTTTGAAATATCTCATGTATTCTTCAAATTCTTCTTCATCTTCAAACAATGATATAACCTTTTCTCTCATTACTAACACCTCCTTAAATGAATTTAAAATGTGTATCTTGCTCCATTTTTCTTAGTTGTTCTTCTGTGTAAAACCAACTGCTAACATCTTGCCCTTGTTCTTTTTTAGTTCGAGCGATATTATTAATTGTTTTATAAACTTCTTTTAAATTTTCTCTTTTCTCATCTTCGGTAACATCAGAATATATTTCTATATTTGAATTACCTATTTGTATTTTCTTTATAAGTCCCATTAAAAGACCTCCTTCGTTCTATCTTATTCGACATTAGATAGATAATTTCGTAGTGGATATTGATTTTAACTTTTGCCTCATTTACAATAACTTAATTGAAAGTGAGGTGAATATAATGATTTTAAAACACGACTGTGTTAGAGATACTATGTTGTATTTAGAAGAAAATTTAACTTTAGATAATATCATAACTACATCTGCTATTAAAATTAACAAATACGATATTGATGACATAATATATACTATTAAAATGTTAAATGATGCTGGTTACATTAATGCAAAATATTGTGGTTATGATAATAAACCTATATATTCAATTTCTTCTTTAACTTGGGATGGACATCAATTTCTAGATAATATTAGAGATAATGATATTTGGAAAGAAACTAAATCTAAAGTATCTAAAATTACTAGTGTGTCGTTGCCAATTATTCAACAAGTTGCTGCACAACTCATAGCATTAAAGTTAGGTATTTAATCCTGACTTTTTATTTTTTCAGCACAATCAGCTATATTTTTTATTTCATCTTCCTCTAATGAAACATTTAAAGGTAAATCATTAAGTTCATTTACTAATTCTTTTAATTTTTCTATCTTTTCCAAATAAACATCTAAACCTTCAATTTTAACTTTATAATTTACTGTTGTATTTTCTTTCATGTATACTCTCCTATTCTTTTATTGCGTTTTGCAATATATCAGTCAAAAAAAATTCAATTAAGTTCCAGTCAAGAAATTCGCTTAAAATAAGTGCTTGATCTAAATTTAACTTGTTTGGATTATATTCATAATCTCTATATGTAGGAATTGATATACCTAATATATTAGCACAGTCTTCTTGACTTTTCTTTTTTTTAAATCTTTCAACTCTGATAGCATCACTTAATAATTTAATATCACTATCTTTCATCTTTTACCTCCTTTTCACCACCATTATATATTGCATTTTGCAATGTGTCAATAGTTTTTTGCAATTTGTAAAAAAAATATTGCTTAAAGTAAAGAAAAATGTTATTCTATACATAGAAAGGAGATACAATGACAAACTTTTTTGCAAAAAATATTAAATATTTACGAAACCAAAAAAATATTGACCAGCAAAAAATGGCAGAAGATTTAGGTGTAGCTCAATCTACTTTAAGTTGCTGGGAAAATGGATTAAGAACACCTGATTTAGATATGGTTGCTAAAATAGCAAAATATTTAAATGTATATGATGATTTTATTTCTAAAGATTTAACACAAAATGATAATAGCTTTGATGAATTAGAACTGCTCTTTGACAAAAATAAAGATATATTAACAGATGAAGATAAAGAGTATATGAAATTTATAATAGAAAAAAGAAGAAGGGAAATAGATAAACAATTGGGCGACGAATAAATATTGTAAATCAATTAATTATAGGAGTTAGATTATGGGATTATTAAGTAATTTATTTATGAATGATGAAAATTCACATTATTGCCCTATTTGTAAGGAAGAAAGACTATATAATGATGTAATTTTATGTCCTAAGTGTAGGCAATTAACATTAATGAACATCAAGAACTACGATGAGAGAATACAGAAGATAACAGCCGATATTGATAGAGGTTATAAGAAAATCGAACCATATTTATCTAGATACAGAATAATATTAAACTTATGGAAAGAAATTTATAAAATGATTAAGTATGTGCCAAATGATGTTAAAGCTAATCCTAAGACTTACAAAACATTAGAAAAAAATATGTATAAGTCGATTAAAGAAACAATTGAAGATAAAAAAAGTGCAGCACTATATAAATTTTCGCAAACTGGAGAATATGAGCATTATAAAGAATTAAAAAAGCTAAGAAATGAATTACTTGAAATGCAAATAAAATATCCAGAATTTAGAGAGCTACTAGATATTAATGATTTACAACAAATCATTGATTGTTTTCCTAATAAGAAAATGATAAATAATTAAGGTTAAAAGTATGCTAGTACAGATGCTTTTAATATAAAAGTAAAGGTAGTAAAGGAGGTGTAAGAAGTGGAAAAAATAAGTTGCAAAAGATGTGGCCAAAAATTTGAAAGTAATGGAGCTTCTAGTCTTTGTTATGATTGCAGAAGAAAAAGAACACCAAGTATATACTTCGGAATAGCAGTCACAATTATAATTCTAGGATTTATTGGTGGTATTATTATGGGAGCAACAAATAAAGCTATAACATATGATGATGACTTTGATTCTACTGAAAGCTTTAATACTAATTTAATGATAGATTATTGGGAAAATTCAATAATTGTAGCTATTATTATATGTGGTATTGGTTCTATCAATTATAGATTAAACCTAATAATTGATAACAAACAAGAAAAGTAAAAGTATGCTAGTACAGGTACTTAATAAAAAGGGAGGTAAATAATGAATTTATACAATTTATTAAATGGAGAAATAACGCAACAAGATTTATTAAGGTACTATAATGCTAGTATAATTTATGAAGAATTGCCAACTGGAATTAATGGTTGTGTAGACTATTATAAAGGTATCTATAGCATCTACATAGATAAAAATCTATCTTATTATAAGGAAAAGAAAACCCTATTACACGAGTTAGCACATATAGAATTAAATCAATTAGGGCAAGCCGATAAGTTGTTAGCCTTTAAGAGGGATAAATACGAAGATGAAGCTGATAGATATATTAAGCTAATTTTAGATTATGTAAAGAAGGAACAAATATGAAAGAAGAAGATATTATTAAATATGATAATGTGCCTGTTAAAATAACAGCAGAATATTTAGGTGTATCACAACAGTTTGTTAGATGGCAAATGAAACACGGGAAATTGCCAATTGGAAATGTTAAAACTAACCCTCAAGGAAAAAACAAATATTATATAAGTCCTGGAAAATTAATCAGTTATAAAACTGGAAAAGATTATCATGAAGTTGAAAAAGAAATAAATTTCGATAGAAAATACAAGGATTTATTAAAATTAAAAGAACTACTAGATAAAAACATCCTTAATTTAACTGAATTTGAACAAGAGAAGAAAAAAATATTAAATAATTAAAAAAGATCTCGTACTGGCATACGAGATCAAAACAGAAAATATTTCAATACCCACTACGATAAGAAATCTTTTTTCTGCTATTTAATTATAGCATTAAATTCTTTTCTTATCAATAGAATTTAAGAAAGGAAGTGCTATAATGTACGGAGCTTATTTAAGAAAATCAAGAGCTGATTTAGAATTAGAAAAAAACAGTGGAATTAATACTTTAAAAAGACATAAAGATATTATTACAAATACTGCTAAATCATTAAATATAACCATAGATATATGGTGGCAAGAAGTTGTTTCTGGAGATACTATAGAAGATAGACCAGAAGTGCAAAAAATGTTATTAGAGGTGGAGAAAGGTAATTACAATGGGATATTAGTAGTAGATATAGATAGGCTTGCAAGAGGAGATACTGCTGACCAAGCTAGAATTTCTAAGTGTTTTCTTTACTCTAACACAAAAATTATTACTCCAAGTAAAATATATGATCCTAATAATGAATCTGATGAAGAATATTTTGAATTTAACCTATTTATGGCAAGACGAGAATATAAAACTATAAATAAAAGATTAAATAGAGGTAGATTATCTTCCGTTAATGAAGGAAAATATGTTGGTTCAATATGTCCTTATGGTTATACCAAAGAAAAAATAAAAGGCCAAAAAGGTTATAAATTAGTACCACTAAATGATGAAGCAAATATTATTAAGATAATATTTAATAAAGCATGTGAAAATGTTGGAAGTCAAAATATAGCCAATTATCTTAACAGTATAGGTTCTAAACCTCGTAAAAGCAATGAGTGGTCCTACTCTACTATCCGTGATATAATCAGAAATCCTGTCTATTATGGTATGATTAAATGGAACTGGAGAAAAACAGAAAAGAAAATGATAAATGGAATTATTTATAAAAGTCGACCTAAACATGATGATTACATATTAGTTAAAGGATTGCATGAACCTTTAATTACTAAACAGACTTTTGACAAAGCTAATAAAAATAGTAAAAGTAAAAATGGTAAAACATTAAAAAATGATGATGAAGTAAAAAATCCTTTAATGGGCTTAGTACATTGTGCTGTCTGTGGTAGAACTATGCAAAGAAGAAACTATCGCTCCGGCCATATAGATGGATTAATTTGCCCTAAACCGCATTGCTACAATGTGGGTAGTCATTTATATTTAGTTGAAGAAAAAATCATAAAAGGTTTAAATAATATTTTAGAAGAATATGAAATAATAATTAAAAATTATAAAGAACATAACGATACTGTTGAGAATGCTGATAATTCTTCTTTAACTGTTATAGAATCTAAATTAATAAAATTACAACAACAATTAAATAAAGCGTATGATTTGTTGGAGCAAGAAATATATGATAACAATACTTTTTTAGAAAGATCTAAATTATTAAAAAATGAAATAAACAAATTACAAAAAGAAAAAAAGAAAATTGAAAATTTGCATAAAAAGAAAAATATTACAAAAATTAAAGAGTTTATTCCTAATATTAGATATGTATTAAATAATTATAATAGTTCTTTATCAGCCGAAGAAAAAAACACTCTATTAAAGAGTATTATTTCTAGTGTAGAGTATCTAAAAATTAAAAAAGGTAAAGGATATGAAGATGACTTCACTCTTAGAATATATACTAAAATTTAGACAGATAACGTTAGTGTACCAATTCTTCTGTACCAATATCTGTAAGTAAGGCTTGTCCTTTTTGATCTGGCATAGTATATCTTTGATTTAAATATCTTAATGCTGCTGCTAATTCCCCATTACTACCTCCATACTGGGTAATTAGCTGTTTAGCCATATTGATATCTTTTTTCTTGATATTTATTGGATATTGTAATCTCTTAGCATATTTAAACATTAGAAAGTCCCTCCATATTCCAAGGAAAGATTTGTGTTTGCCATAAAAATGGACTTGTATTTAGGCTATCACTCCTAATTAATATAGGCCCATATTTTTCTTCATAAGCCATCATTAATCTATTCGCTTCTTTTCTATATTTGTTAAATAACTCTAAGGCATTACCATCATTAGGATATAAATCTAAATATAAATTTAAATCGTGAGCGGCAAATTCAGCTTCTGACATTCTTAGAAACATTTCTTCTTGTTCATTAGTAGGTCTTAAAATTTGTGGTTGATAATTTTTATATTGGCTGTATAAATTTTTAAACATATTTCCCTTTAAATAGCCTTCCTTTTCGTTAAAAAATTTAGGATTATCCATATCCCTATTCATATTGTTTGGATAATAATTGTATGTATAATTAAAATCTCTATTCATAATTTTCTCCCTTCTCTTTATTCTATTCTACCTAGTAATGAGAGAAAGGGCTTTAACCTATTTTTAATAATAAATAAAGAAGATATATGTTACATTTATCTTCTTTATTCTACTGATTTTAATGAATCTATCATATCTATTTTCTTTAAAATAAAATATGTTATTATTTGAACGATAATACTGAAAGCTATAATAATTATAAAAGATAGAATATAACTTAGTGGTTTAATAGTTTTAATAAATAATATTTCATCAGTCTCAGCAATCATTAAGATAAAAGTATTTAGGGAAAAGCCTAAAAATATACCTACTATTATGCCTACTATAGTTAAAATAATAGTTTCACGATATACATAACTTGATACTTCCTTATCTCTAAAACCTAATACTTTTAAAGTAGCTATTTCTCTTTGTCTTTCATTTATATTAATAATTGTTAAATTATATAAGACTGTAATAGCTAAAAAACTTGAGAAAGCAATTATTAAATAAACTATATTATTCATACCGGCGATAATATCATTAAACATCTCCATATTATCTTCTGTATATTGGATCGCTCCAAAGTATCCTGTATCTAATAAATTATTAGATAATTTTTCTTTATTAGAAGAATTATTTAAATTAACAAGATAACTATTATACTCATCACTATTAAATATATCTTCATAATAGTCTTTATTCATATACATATAATTACCTATATAATTTTCTGTAATTCCAGCTACTTTAACAATGAAAAGTTCATTGTCACTATTTCTAATACTGATGTTTTCTCCTATTTTAGCATCTAATAATTCAGCCATTTTTTCAGTAATAATAACGCCATTATTACTAGGTGATAATTTTTTACCATTCAAAGTTTTTAAAGTGATATAATCTTTAATCTTTTCACTATTCATAAAAGCAATTAATGTAAAATCTAAGTTCTTATTATTAGCTTTAAAAGTAAAACTAGAAATAGAAGTTTCTATATAGTTTGTTATATTATTATCAGTCAAAGTATCTTTAACTTTATCTTTATCTATATCATTATTTAAAACAAGGGTAGCATCATAATGTTGTATATCTTTATACTGAATAGTTAATAAATCACTTAAACTATCTTTTATGCCAAAGCCTGTAAGAAGTAAAGCTGTACAGCCAGCAATACCTAAAACTGTCATAAATATTCTTTTTTTATATCTAAATAAATTACGTAAAGTAATTTTCCAAGAAAAGGATAAACGATTCCAAAAAAGTGTAAAGTGTTCTAAGAGAATCTTTTTACCATTTTTAGGAGAATCTGGTCTTAATATTGTTGCTGGAGTTAATTTAAAATCTTTACTAAGAGTTATAAATACTACTAGACTCATTAAAATAATGGTTGTTAAAATAATTATTATACAAGCATATGGATTAACATATGTAGATAGTTTAGGAATTGTAAAAGATGCTGAATATACTGTATATAAGATTCTTGGTATAAAAATATATCCTACACTAAGTCCAATAACAAGGCCTAAAACACATGCTAGTAAGATATAGAGTAAATAACTAAGACAAATAGTTTTTTTTCTAATACCTAAAGAAATAAAAGCACCAATTTCACTACGTTCTTCTTCAATCATTCTATTCATAGTATTAAAGGCCATTAAAAAGGCTATTAAAATGAAGAATATAGGAAATACAGCGGCAATAGAATCTACTTTAGTGGCACTTTCATAAAATGAAGTATAACCGGTTAAATCTTCTCTAGTTAATAAATACCAAACAGGCTTTTCTATTGTATTTATTTGTTCTTTAGCATTAGCTATTTCATTTTCATAATTAGATATTTGTTCTAAATATAAATTATAATTAGTATTATACTCATCATAACCTTTATTTAATTCTGTATAACCATTATCTATTTCTATCTTAGCATTATTTAATTCATTTATTGCTTTATTATATTCTCTATTAAAGACTGCTAGAGAGTTATTTAAGGTATTTTCTTGTTCAATTAAAGTATTATTAGTATTAATTAAGTTTTCTATATTAGTTTTATTACTTTTTAATTCATTAACTCTTGCATTTAAAGTTTCATATAAACTACTATTAGGATCTATTCCTTCAAGATTTTTTTCAATCTCAGTTATATTAGTATTAAGAGTATTAAGCGTAGTATTTAAAGTTTCAACTGTTAAATTAGCTTTTATTAGAGCTTCATTAAATTGTTGCTTAGCATTGTTTAATGAAGCAAAGCCACTATTAAGTTCATTTTCAGTAGTTTGTTTTGTTTTATTTAAGCGTGCTAGATTACTATTATAGCTTTCAAGTGCTTCATCTAATTTTATTTTATTTGAATTTAATTTAGTTAAAGCTTCATTAAATTTTATAGTGTTATCATTTTTAATATTACTAAGTTTATTTTCATATTCAGTTACTTTATTCATAGCTTCACTTAATATTTCTTCATATCTTGCTGTTTCTCTTAATGGTTTTAATTTTTGTAATTCTTTATTTACTTTAGTAATAATTGCATTATATTTATCACTATATGATAATTCTTCTTTAGCATTTTTTGCTAATAAATATATTTCTGTATAATAATCTATTTTAAAATTATCTTTTAAAACGTATATATAACTATCAAGTTTTCCATCACCTACAGTTGAAATTCCTTTATTTTCATAAATATAACTACTACTATTAATAGTACCTACAACTTTACAAGTATTATTATTAAGATAGGTATTGTCATTTATTGTAATAGTATCACCTATTTTAAATTCATTATCTTCACCAAGACATTCGTCATTATTTTTAGGCATCCTCCCCTTTTTTAAGGTTACATCACTTATTGTTGTTAAAGCATTTACTTTAACAGCATTACCATCTATTAACGTATCAAAAGAATAACTACCTTCTACTTTTTCGATATCTTTTATCTTTTCTAAGGCTTTAATATCATTATCAGTTAAACCAAGTGTACTAACTATTTTAAAATCATATAAATTAGTTTCATCATAATAATTATCTAAAGTCTTAATCATATCAGTTGCTGTTTCTCTAACTCCAGCGAAAAAAGATGTACCTAAAATAACAATAAGAATAAGAGATAAGAAACGGCCCTTAGATTTCCATATTTTTCTAAAACTATTTTTAAAGATTAACATTACCAATCAATCTCCTTAACAAGTTTTGGTTTCTTATTAATAGTAACGCTTTCGATCTTACCATTTTTAACTCTAATAACTTTATCAGCAATATCAGCAATAATAGCATTATGGGTAATGATAATAGTTGTAGTATTTGTTTTATGACAAGTATCTTGTAAGAGTTCTATTATTCTTTTTCCTGTTTTAGAATCAAGGGCTCCTGTTGGTTCATCGCAAAGTAATATTTTAGGATTTTTAGCAATTGCTCTTGCTATAGAAACTCGTTGCTGTTCTCCTCCTGATAATTGAGCTGGAAAATGATCTTTTCTATTTAAAAGTCCTACTCTTTTTAAAGCTTCAGCACTATCCATAGGTTTTTTACATATTTGACTAGCTAAAGAGACATTTTCTAATGCTGTTAAATTACTAACTAGATTATAAAATTGAAAAACAAAACCAATATCATATCTTCTATAATCAGTTAATTTTTTATTATTATATAAAGATATATCTTTATTATCAATAATAACACTGCCTTTAGTAGCTCTATCCATTCCTCCTAAAATATTTAAAATAGTAGTTTTACCAGCACCAGATGGTCCTAAAACTACTGTAAGTTCTCCTTTTTCTATTTCAAAAGAAACATTATCAAGAGCTTTAATTAGTATTTCCCCCATTTTATATTCCTTAGTTACCTTTTTTACTTCTATATAAGCCATTATCACACCTTCTTTTTTTAAGAAAAAGTTTATTATTTATTATATATAATATTATAGCATAATATATGGGATTTTTTTGTAAGAATTTATATATATAATTAAAAACCTATAAAGAAATTTCATCTTTATAGGTAATATTTATTTTTTACTATCTTTAAAGGTTTCACTTAATACTGTACCTGTTGTTACTAAGTTTTGTAATTGGCTTGGAATTATTATTTTAGTTGAATTACCATTGGCAACTTTAACCATAGCATCATAACTTTTAAGTTTTAACACTGTATTATCAGCTTTAGCATCTTTTAATAGTCTAATTCCTTCAGCTTCAGCATTTTTAATTTTAATAATGGCTTCAGCTTCACCTTCAGCTTTTTTAATAGCAGCTTCTTTGGCAGCTTCAGCTCTTAAAACTGTACTTTCTTTTTCTCCTTCAGCAATTAAAACAGCTGCTTTTTTCTCTCCTTCAGCTTGTAATATTTTTTCCCTTCTTTCACGCTCAGCCCGCATTTGTTTTTCCATAGCATCTTGAATATCTCTTGGTGGTAAAATATTTTTTACTTCTACTCTATTTACTTTAATTCCCCATGCATCTGTTGCTTCATCTAAAATTGATCTCATCTTAGAATTAATAATATCTCTTGATGTTAAAGTTTGATCAAGTTCAAGTTCACCAATAATATTACGAAGTGTAGTGGCTGTTAAATTTTCAATGGCATTAAGGGGGTTATCTACACCATAGGTATATAATTTAGGATCAGTTATTTGAAAATAAACAACAGTATCAATTTGCATGGTAACATTATCTTTAGTAATAACTGGTTGAGGAGCAAAGTCTTTAACAATTTCTTTTAGACTTACATCACTTGCTACTCTATCAATAAATGGTATTACATAATGTAAACCAGTTGATAAGGTAGCATGATAACTACCAAGACGTTCTACTACTTTAGCTCTTGATTGTGGTATTACTTTTATTCCAAAAATAACAATAATTAAAATAACTATTAATATAATCCAAATCATTATTTATCATTCTCCTTTATTTCTTCAACTTTTAATTTTACTCCATTAATAGATAGTATTTTCACTTTACTATCTTTTTTTATTTCTTTATTACTATATGCACTCCACTTCTTACCTAGAACTTTAACTTCACCTATTTCGTCTTTTAAAATATCTTCTGTAACAGTTCCAATTTTACCAATTACTAGGTCAAGATTAGTGGGAACTATTTCTTTATTTTTAATTTTTTTAACAAATTTCTTAGTTAAAATAAGAAGTATTAAAGAACTAATTGTAAATACTGCTAAATTTAGCATTAAGTTATCATTTATAAGACTAACAAAAGTTGTAATTAATGCTCCTATAGCAAACCAAATAGATACTAAATTAGTAGTAGCAAGTTCAAATAATGCTAATATAATAAATAAAATTAGCCAAAAAAGTGTCATATTATAATCCTCCTTGATAAAAATATACTACAAAATCTTTAAAAATACTACAAATTTTTCTTACATTATTCTTTTTAATATGCTATAATTTTAAAGGAAACAAGTTATTGGTCTAATTGGAAACGAAACATCTAAAAAAGATGCAAACGAACAACACATAACAATGTGTTGTTTTTTATTTTGTTAAGAAAGGAGGTAAACTATGCCTAAAACAAAATTTCAAGATTTAGTCTATACTATTATTATGGCTTTTATTATGGTATATGTGATGGTTTGCTATAATATTGCTATTCATACTGGTGGTTTAAAAAACTTTGTTTTTATTGAAGCTTTTAAAGAATTACCTTTTATGTGGATTATAGCAATTATATTAGAATTTTTCTTAATAGGTAAAATTGCCCATAAATTAACATTTAAGGTTCTTGATCCTTTAAAGATGCCTAATATTATAATAAACTATGGAATTTCTATTGTTATAGTTTCATTTATGTGCCCTATCATGAGTTTAATTGCAACTATATTTATTAATAAACCTGATATTAATTTATTCATTTCCAGTTGGTTACAATCTATGGTTTTAAGTTTTCCAATGGCTATTTGTTTTCAATTATTTTATGCTGGGCCATTAGTAAGATTAATATTTAGAACTATATTTAAAAGCAAACTAAATAATGAAATGCACCCCTTAGAGTAGACAATAATAAAAAAATCATTTCGATTTCTTTT
>CAMMBL010000026.1 GCA_946494015.1 uncultured Mycoplasmatota bacterium
GTGGAGCAACTGGTCCTACTGGAGCTAGCGGTGCTACTGGTCCAACAGGTCCAACCGGTCCTACTGGTCCAACAGGACCATAATATAAAAACTCACAAATGCTGTGAGTTTTTTAATTTAACAAAGTTATACCAAGATTAAGGTAAGTTGCAAATAATAACCATAAAAGATAAGGAGTTTGCAAATATCCACTTAACTTATTATTTTTAATTAATTCTTTAATCATTATAATAACTAAAATTAATAATAGAATTATCCAAAGAAAGGCGGTAAAATACATTTTTAAAACAAAGAAAATTATTGGCCATAGAAAATTAACTAATAACTGCAATAAATAAATTTGTTCTAATTCTTTATCATTTTTATCATTCCTAGTAGCAATAAAATAAGATATTCCCAGTAAAATATAAAGTATTGTCCAAACAATAGGAAAAACTATTCCAGGTGGTGAAAGTGGTGGTTTAATCATATCTTGATAGTCCATATAACCAGATACTATTAAGCCAATTAACGCTCCACCTATAATAGGTAATAAACTATAAACTATTCGTTTTTTCATAATTCCTCCTTAATATAGTTATATGCAAATATTACTTTTTTATAATTATTACATACAATATATAGAGGTGTATTTAATGAATAAATATAAAGTTTGTGTTTATGCTATCTGTTTAAATGAAGAAAAATTTGTAGATAGATGGTATGAATCAATGAAAGAAGCAGATGAAATTTATGTACTTGATACAGGTTCTACTGATAATACAGTAGAAAAATTAAAAGAAAAAGGTGTTCATGTAGAAATTAAAAAAATAGAACCTTGGCGCTTTGATGTTGCAAGAAATGAATCTTTAAAATTAGTACCAACTGATACTGATATATGTGTTTGTACTGATTTAGATGAAGTATTCATAGAAGGCTGGCGCGCAGAACTGGAAAGAGTTTGGTGTGATAATACAACAAGACTTAGATATATTTATAATTGGTATTTAGATGAAGAAAATAGACCAATAATAAGCTTCTATTATGAAAAAATCCATAAAAGATTAGGCTATTCTTGGTATCATCCTGTACATGAAATTTTAAAATATGATGGTATTGAAACCTTTACAGTTACTGATAATATCATCTTAAACCATTATCCAGATAGAACTAAATCAAGAAGTAGTTATTTACCACTCCTTGAAATGTCTGTAGAAGAAGATCCTAATGATGATAGAAATATGCATTATCTAGGACGTGAATATATGTATTATGGTAAATATAATGAAGCGATTGATACACTAATTAGACACTTAAATTTAAAAAATGCTACCTGGAAAGACGAAAGATGTGCCTCTATGAGATTTATTGGTAGATGTTATAAATATTTAAAAAGATATGATGAAGCGAAAATGTGGCTAGAAAAAGCGATCAAAGAAGCTCCATATTTAAGAGATCCATATATGGAAATGGCTCTACTTTATTATACTTTAGAAGATTATGATAAAGTTATTAATTATGTAAACTTAGCTTTAAATATTAAAGATCATACTAAAAGTTATATAAATGAAACCTTTAGTTTTGATTATACTCCTTATGATTTATTAGGTATTTCTTACTACAATAAAAATGAATTAGAAGCTAGTAAAGTTTTTGTAGAAAAAGCTTTAAAAATAGATCCTAAGAATGAAAGATTAAAAAACAATTTAAATATTATTAATGAAAAATTAAATACAAAAAAATAGAACTTAGAAAATTCTTCTAAGTTTTATTTATTTTGAAGTTTACCTTTCATTCCTTTTAAACCATTACGAGCAAAACCCTGTAAAATATTAGTATTAAACGAATGAGTTTTACTTTCACGTCTTTTATAATCTTTTATAGCAATACTAATCATATCATCTAATAACTCTGTATAATCTTTTCCTTTAGGATCCCATAAATAGAAAGCAAGTGAACCTGGTATAGAATTAATCTCATTTACATAAACTTTCTTAGCTTTTTTATCAATTAACATATCAATACGAGCATTACCACTATTCCCTAATACTTTAAATACTTTAATAGCAAGTTCTTCTACTTCCTTTGTCATTTTATCTGTAAGATCTGCTGGTATTTTTCTATCAGCTGAAGCCATACCTTTAGAACCTTTTAAAGGTGTAACTTTAGCTCCTAACTTACCTTTAACTTTACCACTACCTACATATTTTTCATCATAAGTTAAGAAAGCACTCTTAGATAATACTTCTTCTATAACACTAGTTTCTTGTGATTCATAATTACCTAAAACAGAAATATTTACTTCCATTAAATTTTTAATTACTTCTTCAACAACAATCTTACTATCATAATTAATAGCTTCTTCAATTGCTTTAATAAGTTCATCTTTATTTTTAGCAACCCCAATACCAACACTACTACCCGTTGTCGCTGGTTTTACAATAACTGGATATTTAATTTTCTCAATTTTTTCAATTACTTCATCTGGATTATTTTTATAATCAGCATCATAAAACCATGTATAAGTTGGAATTGGAAGATCATTAGCTTTAAAAATATCTCTCATATAAGCTTTATCCTGAGCGACAACAGCCGCATAAACATTAGGACCAACATAAGGTATACCAATAGTTTGTAAATATCCTTGTAAAATACCATCCTCAACATTAGTACCATGAGTAATTGGAAATATAACATCTAAATCAGTTACAATCTTTTTAAATAATCCCTTATTTTGTAAAACAAATGCCCCATCTTTTTTATATAAGACAACATTATTTGCATATTTTTTTATTAAATCTAAATCTTGATATACTTCTACATCCATCAACATATTACCAGTATACCATTCTCCCTCTTTAGTTATATAAATTGGAATAACATCATATTTTTCTTGATCAATTTTATTCATCGCTTGAACTGCTGATATTATACTAACCTCATGTTCAACCGATTCCCCACCAAAAACAACTCCTAATTTAATTCTCATTTATCATCATCTCCTATTTTTCATTATAAGTATCAGGTAAATCGTTTTCAAATAAAGCATAAATATCTTTTTTAGTTTTTATACCTCTTATAAAATTATATGCTTCTTTAACATCATTGTAAACAATTAAATTATCCATATCAAAATTATTTTCAGCTAACCCCTCTTTAATTGGAATAGTTCTTTTCTTTCCTATTAAAACTACATAATCAGCTTTTGAAATAGAAGCTATTTGTCTACCAAATTCTCTATTTAATTCTTCTTCTTTAGCACCAAGTTCTACCATCCCTGGAGTTACAACTATCTTTAATCCTGGCATCATTGATAGTACTTCTAAAGCACTTTTAGAACCAACTGGATTAGAATTATAAGCATCATCTATTTGGTAGAAATAACCCATTTTTTTAAGCTCTAAGCGATGTTCAATTTGTTTAACATTTCTAACTGCTTGCTGTAATTTTATAATAGAAATACCAAACTCACGTCCTAAAGCAAGAGATGCTAAAATATTATAGACATTATGCTTACCCAATAACTTTGTTTCAAATAAATACTTATCTTTATCTCCTTTAAAAACTACATTAAACGTTGTTCCAACATTAGAACATTTTATATCAGTAGCATAAACATCAACATCACTATTATCTATACCTATCCAAAGTATTTTACATTTATTTTTAAGTTTATAACTCACTTGTTTTGGATCATCTTTATTTAATACACCTACACCATCAAGAGGAAGTGACTCAATAAGTTCAAACTTAGTCTTTTGAATATTTTCTTCACTACCAAAACTTTCTAAATGTGCTGTTCCAATTCTTGTTAAAATTCCATATTTAGGATGAACTAAATCACATAAATCTTTTATTTCCCCTCTTACATAAGCTCCCATTTCGGCAATAAAAACATCCGTAAACTTATCCAAATAATTATTAATAGTAATAATTAAACCATAAGGGGTATTCAAATTACGTGGTGAAGGTAGTGTTGTATATTTAATATTTAAAATATCTGCTAAAATATTTTTACTACTTGTCTTCCCATAACTACCAGTAATACCTATAACTTTTAAATTAGACATACTCTCTAATTTTTTTATAGCCCTCATCTTAAAATGATAATAAACATATTTTTCTAAAGTATATTTATTAATAAAGTTTGCAATTAATATTATAAAAGTATTTAAATAAACAAATAATATAAAAATAAAGATTAAAAAATGACTAATTAACAGATTATCTTTATATACAATAACTAATATTAACGGTATTAAGTATAAAATACTAGTAGTTACAATTAATCTTTTAACTCTAGCAGTTATTACTAAAGGTTTCTTTACCTGTTCATTTTTTAAGTTATTTTTAAATTTAACAATATAAATTAAATATAGTATGATTGCAACTAAATTAATAATAACACTAATAGTATTATCATTAATCAAGAAAACATTTGCAATTGCTACTAACAAAACTATTAACAATTCAAGAGAAAAGAAATTATTACTATTATGAACAACCCATTTTATATAGCGATTATTTTCATTATATAAATTTTGTTGTAACATATGTAAACTTTTCTTAGATTTAATAATTATTGCAATAATAGCAACTAAAATTAAAAGTACTTCCATTCTATCCCTCCATAAAATTATTAATAATATTAATAATCCTATTTAAATTTTCCAAATAAGCATAATGCGTTCCAGGTAAAACTATTAACGCCCCATCTTTAAGCAGTCCTTCTAAAAGTTTTGCTTCTTCTAAAGGAGCCTCCTTATCCATCTCTCCCCATATTAATAATGTTGGAGCAGTTATTTTTTTAGCATAACAAGATAAATCTTCATTAATAGTTTTAACTAAAATCTCTCGCATTTTTGGAGTAGCATTTTTATAATCATCTGATCCAATATAATTTTTAGCAATCTCGGCAATTTTACCCATACCAGGCAAAGTTTTCGCTTTCTTTAACATTTTTTCTTTTAGAGTTAAGCCTTTTTTAGTTCTAACACAAGGGGCTCCAAATAAGACTACTCTATCTACTTCATACTTTGATGCATAGACTATAGCAACTCTACCTCCAAAAGAGTGTCCTATTAAAGTAGGTTTCTTAATCTTTAACTTCTTAACTAATTCATGAATAAGTTCGGCATAATCAGATACTGTCCAAACTTCATCTGGTTCAGCACTTTTACCATAGCCAGGAAAATCTAATATTGTAATATGATATTTACTTGATAATGGATTACCAAGAGGTTCCATCATTTCAATATTTTGACCCCAACCATGTAACAGTATAATATCTTTACCTTTATTATTACCATATTGTATGTAATTTACTTTATCTAGGTTAATCTTTTTCATACTTCCTCCTATTAGAAGTATAGCATAAAAAAAGAAAAGAGTCTTTAACTTTAACTCTTTTTCTTACTTTTCTTTTGAAGATACTATATTTTTTAAAGTAGCATATAATTCCTCACCATTATTAAACTCAGACCCAATTAATTTAAATTTATCACCATCACAATAAATCCCTATAAAAGTATCTATACTATCTTTATAATTATCTTCATAGTATTCAAGTTGTCTTTCACTTAAATCCTTGGGAATAATACAAACAACACTATTAATCATTTCATCTTTAATATCTTCTAAATATACCATCATCTCCAAATATTTAGTTACAAGACCCGCATTAGGCCAAATATTAATTAAGTCTCCTTCAACTTTTTCATCTTTTAATGGTTCTAAAAAATCTTCAAACATGGAATAAACAATATCATTATGTAAAGATTCTTTATCTTCAGCCATTACAATATTACCATATTTACCAACTGCTACTACTTTTTTCATATATAACCTCCATTAGAATAAACTTAACTGATTCGAATCAGGTAAACTACCAATAATACCCATCTCAGCCATCTTATCAGTTAAAGTTTTTGATACTTTACCACGCTTTTGCAAATCTTCTTTACTTAAAAATGGTCCTTTCTCTCTTGCTTGTACAATAGTTTTAGCCACAGTAACACCAAGTCCATCTATTGTTTTAAATGGTGGTATTAAAGTATTCTCATGTTCTTCATCCACTACAAATCTAGTAGCATCACTCTTTTCCAAAGAAATAGGTGCAAATTTAATTCCTCGAGCTGTCGCTTCTAAAGCAACATGTAATGATTCTATAATATTAGTTTCTTTATTAGTCGCTTCATATCCTTTAGCAATTAAATCATCATATCGTATCTTTATAGAATTATAGCCTTTTATCATCGTATCTATATCAAAATCATCTACTCTAATTGAGAAAAAGGCAGCATAATAGTAAAGTGGTTTATAAACTTTAAACCAAGCTATTCTAATTGCACTCATAACATAAGCACAAGCATGAGCTTTTGGGAACATGTATTTTATTTTATGACATGATTCAATATACCATTCAGGAACATGAGCTTGTCGCATTTCTTCAACCATACCTTTCCAAACCTCAGGTTCTTTAGTCGCTTTACCTTTTCTAACATGTTCCATTATTTTAAAAGCTCTAATAGGCTTCATCCCCCAGTTCATTAAATTTACCATAATATCATCACGACACCCAATAACATCTTTAAAAGGAACAATATTATTTTTAATTAATTCACTAGCATTTCCAGCCCAAACATCAGTACCATGAGAAAGTCCTGATATTTTAACAAGTTCAGCGAATGTTGATGGCTTTGTTTCAACAAGCATCTGAATAACAAAACGCGTTCCAAGTTCAGGTAATCCAAGCGTTCCTGTTGGACATAAAATATCTTCTTCTGTTACCCCTAATGCTTTAGGACTTGTTAAAATAGAAAAAATATTTTTATCATCCATTGGTAGAGTTGTAATATCAATACCAGATAAATCTTGTAACATTCTTAAAACTGTAGGATCATCGTGACCTAGTATATCTAGTTTTAAAACATCTTGATCTATAGCATGATAATCAAAGTGAGTAGTTCGCCATAAAGATGTATTATCATCAGCCGGATACTGAAATGGAGTAAAATCAAAAACATCCATATATCCTGGAATAACAACTATTCCCCCAGGATGTTGTCCTGTTGTTCTTTTAACTCCTGTACATCCTTTAGCAAGTCGTTCAATTTCAACACTTCTCTTACCAACTATTCCATGATCTTCAAAATAACCTTTAACATAACCATAAGCTGTTTTCTCAGCAACTGTACCAATAGTTCCAGCCCTATAAACATTATCAACTCCAAATAATACTTTTGTATATTCATGAGCCTTCCATTGATATTCTCCTGAAAAGTTAAGATCAATATCAGGAACTTTATCAGCATTAAATCCTAAGAAAGTTGCAAATGGCATATCTTGTCCTTCTTTACCCATAGGCTCTTTACACTTAGGACATTTTTTATCCGGTAAATCATATCCAGATGGATAATCTTTTCCATAAGGAATACCATCATCATTAATAAATTCAGAGTATTTACAGCTCTTATTACGACATAAATAATGAGCCGGAAGGGGATTTACTTCTGTTATTCCCATCATTGTAGCCACAAAACTAGAACCAACTGATCCTCTTGATCCAACTATATAACCATCATCATTAGAGTGTTTAACTAACTTTTGGGCAATTAAATAGATAACATCAAATCCTCCTCCAATAACCCCACCTAAATTTTTCTTTAAAGATTTTTCTAATTCTTCTTCTGTAATATCAGGATTAATAGTCTTTAAATTCTCTTTTATTACCCGTTTTACTTCATCAAAACCTTTCAAAAGAGTACTATGTAAATTAGCAAATAACTTTTTCTTAAATAACTCTCCTTCTAATGTTGGTTCATCTCTTTTTAATCTAGCTTCTATCGCTTCATAAACCCCATCACCATATAATTCTTTACTAATTCTTTCTTCAATATTATAAGGAATGGGATCTCCATACATATCTGTTGCCTTAGTAAACACTAATTCTGTAACTGTTTCTACACTATTATCAATCTTAGGAGAAAATGGAATACCACCAGTTTCAATAATAACTTCTATCACTTCGGCCATATCAGCTATCTTTTTAGGATTATCAATAACTATTAATTTTCTAATTTCATCATCAAGAAAAGAAAAGTCATTTAACATCTCCGTAGTAGTCCTAAAATGATTTGAAGGAATATTTTTAATACCACCTCGTGCTAAAGGATGTCTTCCTCCACCTGGTACTTTTTGATTAACAATAATTTCTCGATATATCTTATCTTCCCTAGTTAAATGATGAACATCTCCTGTTGCTACAATAAGTTTTCCAGCATCTATTGTTGTATTAACAATTTTTTTAATATTACTAATTAATTCCCCTTCATTAGCAAAATCACCTGTTTCAACTAAATGTGAATAACACTCTGGTGGTTGAACTTCCACATAATCATAAAATCTAATAATATTAGATAATTCTTCTTCACTTTTACTAGTCGCTTGTTTAAATACTTCACTTTCATAACAACCACTTCCAATAAGTAACCCTTCTCGATATTTATTTATAATACTTCTTGGTATTCTTGGCGTTTTATATAAATAGGTTGTATTAGCAAAACTAACAATTTTAAAAAGATTTTTTAAGCCTTTCTTATTTAAAGCAAGAATATTAATATGATTAGTATTACCATATTTATACATCTCATCTGTAGCAACTATTTTAGATAAATCTTCCATAGTTTCAATATTACGACTATCTAATTTCTCTAACATTTTATAAAGAACTAAAGCTGTCCCCTCAGCATCATAATCTCCACGATGGTGACTTTCCTCATCCCATGGTACATTATATCTTTTAACTAATGCTGATAAACTATGACGAGCATAATTATTATCTAAAGTTCTTGATAATTCTAAAGTATCTATAACCGGGTTTTTAAATTCTCCTAAATTATATTTTTTATAAGCCATCTCTAAAAATGAAACATCAAATTTAGCATTATGTGCAACCATTGGATAGTCACCAAACCACTCAATGAATCTTTTAACAGCATTTTCTTCTGTATCTTTATCTTCTAACATTAAATCAGTAATATTAGTTATTTCTGTAATCTTCGCTGGTAAAGGACGTCCTGGATTAATTAACTCATCATACCTCTCAAGAATAACCCCATCTTTCATTTTAACGGCACCAATTTCAATAATAGAATCAGCACCACCAGCATTAAAACCTGTTGTTTCAAAATCGAAAACTACATAAGTTTGATCTAATAACTTTCCTTTATTAGGTCTAATAACAATATCAACACTATCATCAACCATAACTAGTTCTGTTCCATATAAAGCCTTAAACTTATCACTATCATCCCTACCTTTATTATAATCTTTTACAAAATTATAAACATGTGGAAAAGCTTGAACTCCATTATGATCAGTAATAGCAATAGCCCTATGTCCCCAAGCTATCGCTTGTTTTACTAATTTTACTTCATCAACTACCCCATCCATCTGACTCATCATAGTATGAGCATGTAATTCAATTCTTTTTTCTTCTGCTTCATCTTTAACTTCTTCGTTTTCATGTTCTACTGGCATAATATCCCTAGCATTTAAAACTAATTCATCTTTAGAAAAATTATCAATTTTAGTATATCCTCTAACTTTTACCCATTTATCTACCTTTAATTCTTTAGATAATCTTTCATATTCTGCCTCATCATTAGTAAATACTTTACAAGCAATACTATCAGTATCATCAGTTAATTTTAAAGTAATAATTTTAAAGTTTGTTTTATTTGATTCAAAATAATCAACACCAAATATATATCCTAAAACCGTAACATCATTATCTTCACCTAATAATAAACTCATCTTAATAGGAGAAGATGTAATAACTTTTCCCAAAATACATTCTTCATCTCTTACTTTACTCTTTCGATAATGTTTAACTTCCTTTTCTTTTACAACATCTTTTTTTATAACTTCTGGAATACTAACCGCTGTTAATTCTTTATTTATCTCTTTAATTGTCTCATCATCTTCTCTTAAAACAACAGAAATATGATCAGTAAATCCTATATTATTATAAAATTTATTAATATCCATTTTTATTTTTTCTAAACGTTCTTCTTCTTTTTTATTATAAGCAACTAATAATAAAGTATTATTTTCTAATTTTAAAGAATTTATATATATATCTATTAAACTAATCTCTTTTCTTTTTTTAAGTATATTTAAAAAATATGGATAATAATCTAAAAGAATTTTATTATCAGGATTTCTAACGATAAAATTAAAAGTCACATCTTCACCTAATTTATTTTTATTATTATAAAGTTCTAGTAAAACATCACTAGGTAAATATTCATCAACAGCAATTTTAATTAATAAACTATTATCTTTTCTATCAATAATTATTTTATCTAAAACTCCATTTTTAAAAAAAGAATAATTTTTCTCATCTAAATTAATTTTCTTTAGTAATATCTCTAACTTCTCATCCATAATACTCCAACTACAACATCAATCATAAAGAAATATTAATCCACTAGATTGATTCCTTTCTTTTTATATTTAATTATAACCACTTTTATTACTTAATTACAAAGAAAAAGATTTCAATATCCATTCGGAAGTCTTGAAACCTTAAATAATTAGCAACCAATTAATGCTTTTATACTAAATAACTTCTTATACTTCCTAAATTATTTCTAATTCTTTTATTTTCAAAATATATCGTTGATTTCTAATACAAAAATCAATAAATGTTTTTAAATCAACACTAGCTAACTGTCGTTCAAAAGTATATTTATCAAGATCAAAAACTATATTATCAGTAAGCATTCTATTTAATATTTGTTCTTTAGAATAACCAAGATACATTAAAAAGTATGGATATAATTGTTTTTTCAAAAACTTTAATGACATATCCCCTCGTAAATAAACACTTTTCTTTAAAAGACGTGATGCTAATTCATTATCAATAGCTAATTCAATAACAGCATTAACTATATCAACATAATCCTTCTGATAATTAGTAAATTCTTTTCTTACAATATGACTAATTATATTAATGATAGCCATTACGTAATCTTCACTATCTTTTCTATTTCCCCAAGTAATTGTATTTACTCTCCGTCCTTTAGGAATAACCATATCTATTACATCAAGATCTTTATCAACAACTAAAACATGATATAATTTAATATCAGATTTTAATATTTCTTTCAAATTTTTAGAAAGATCTTTTTTTATATTATCCCACGACTGTAAAAGTTCTAAACGATATACTTCCGTTTCCCTTCTTATTTCTTTATAAATATCATTATTTTTAACCATATCAAAAATAGTATCATCAAAAGGTATATAATTTTTAGGATCTTTTAATATTAACTGATCTTCATTAGCTAAAGCCGTATAACTATGGCGATAATTTTTCCAAAGACTTTGCTTAAAAGTATTTAAAGAAGAAGAAATAGAAGGTTTAAATAACAAATTCCAAATTAAAACATAATCATTTAAAACAAAATTTAAATTCATTATCTATTCCCCCTAACTTATATGATAAGTGTATCATAATTTTTTAAAGAATAAAAGAGTGAATTTATAATGTATTTTTCTTTTTTTGTTTAAATTAATCAAGCTACTTTCATTTTTAATTTCTCCAAGATTTTACTTTCTTTTCGACTAACTTGTACTTGTGTAGTACCTAATAATTGGGCAATTTCTTTTTGTGTCATATCTTCATAATATCTTGATGTAATTAATTGTTTTTCACTCTCCTCAAGAGTTGCAATTGCATCTTTTAAATCAAGTACTCCAACATCATAACCTTTTTCTATAGTAGCAATTTTATTATAAAGATTTATATCATCATCTACCATTGATTGATCTAAACTATAAGTAGTACTTACAGCATTTAAAACACTTATTATTTTATCTTCATCATACCCTAAAACATAACTAAGTTCATAAGCTGTAGGTTCTCTTCCTAAATTTTGCATTAATTCATTTCTAGTTACATTTATCTCTTTACTAAGTTTATAAGTATCACTACTAACTTTAACTTGATAGTCACTATTAATAGTTTTTAAAATTTCTCCTTTTATATAAAAAGAAGCATAATCAATAAAATTACTCTCTCTAGTTACATCATACTTTTTTAAAGCTTTAATTAGACCAAACATCCCTGCTTGATATAAATCATCATAATCACTACGAAAATTATATTTATTAGTCAATTTTCTAACTAATCCCTCATATTTTAACACATCATCTACCATATTAAATCAACCCTTTCTTATTCCCGATCAGTATAACTCTAAAAATTAAATTTTTACAAGCACTTCGACATAAGTAGAAAATTATTTCAACCGTCATTTTTCTTATTATAATTAGAACATTCAAACTTAACTTTAATTTTTATTTCATAATCTCTATAACTAACATATAAATAAGTATCAGAACAATTATTAATATATTCAAAATGAAGTTTACTTAAAGGAATAGTACTACTGATAATTACCTTATCAAGATCTAAATAATCTTTTAAAATAATATCATCATAAAACTCTATTCTCTCCTTCCTATATAAATAATATTTATTATAACTATCAACTACTCTATATCCTTCTAATACTCTATTAGAAACAGTTATCTCATCTTTATAGCACTTATAATAAATAGGTCTATATCGATAATATTTTTCTTTTTTAATTAATTTAATATAAAATTTATCATCTATATTTGTAGTCTTATTTATACTTTTATCAAACTTCCATCTTTCCATACTATTAATAAGCTTTATATTTAAATAATTAAATCCTTTATTTTTAACTACAAATTTACTATTTATATAATTATCATTATAAATAAGAAAGCTCCCTTCATCATTTTCCTGATTCAAAAAACAAGTAATATCCAAAGTTAAATCTAAAAGACTGTAAGTCCTATCTAAAATAATTTGATAAGTATTTTTTATCTCATCAGTAGAATATATAACTTTATTCTTATATTTCAAAGTTATATTAGTAATCATCAAATTATTAATATTTTTAATACTAAACATTTTTATTTTCTTTAAATCCTTATAAAAATAAACTACTTTTTCTTCTTCATCTAAAAAAGAACTATCTAGTTTATATTTTTGAAATTTAGAATAATTACCATATTCCATATCATTATAATCACAATTATAACCATCTAAATCTTTTATCATATACTTAAAAGAAGGATTATTTTTAACTTGTTTATAATAAGGAACTACCTTAATTTTCTCATCTTCTTTTAAAACATAATTATTATCTACTTCTTTTACTTCTAAATAATCTGTTTGCACAGTTTTAGCTGATACACAAGGACAAAAAAATAATAATAGTAATAAGATCATAATAAACACCTCTTACTATTATTATTAACACTATTTAATCTTTTGCTTTAAAAATTAAAGTAAAAACAAAAGTAAAAATTATTGCTGCTGTTATTCCTGTAGCGGTTAAATCAAACATTCCAATCAAAAGACCTATAAAGCCATTTACTTCTGCTGCTTGTAAAGCTCCATGAATTAGCGAATGTCCAAAAGAAGTTATTGGTAATAAAGCTCCTCCTCCACATTTAGCTATAAAAAAATCATAAATACCAAATACATCAAGAAAAGCACCTATACAAACAAAAATAGACGTAATATGACCAGGAGTTAATTTAGTATTATCTAAAATTAATTCAGCTATTAAACAAACTATTCCACAAAACAAAAAGGAATTAATAAAATACATCTTAAATCGCCTCCAAACATATTAAATTAGCTATAGATAAAATATTTTCTTTTTGATAAACCGTTATAGGAGAAAATAAAGCTCCAGTAGCAATTAATAAAACTTTTTTATATTTATCTTCCATTAAGCCTTTAATAATTGTACTATAATTAACTAAAGCTGAACAAACAGGACCACTACCCCCAGCTAATACTTCTTTTTGCTCATCTAAATTATAAAGCATAACTCCACAATCATTATAATTACTACCAAGTTTAATATTATAGTTATATTTCATTAAATCTTTAAAAATCTCTTTTCCATAAAGACCTAAATCTCCTGTTAAAATCAAATCATAATCCTCTACTTTAGTATCTGTTTCTTTTAAATATTTATATAAAGTATCAGCAGCTGCTGGAGCCATTACCGCTCCCATATTAAAAGCATCTTTTTGATTATAATCAACAATAGTACCAATTAATCCATTAACAACTCTAATTTTACTTGGTTTATTACTAAGTAAAACACTAGCTCCTCCTGTTGCTGTAAAAGTAGCCGTCTTTGGTTTAGGAGAACCATATTCAGTAGGGTTTCTAAATTGTTTTTCACTAGTCATATTATGCGATGAACAAGCAACTAAAGCATTATTAACTTTACCACTATCAATAAAAGTAGAAGCAATTAACATTCCTTCAATACTAGTAGCACAAGCTGTATAAATGCCAAGAAAAGGACAATTAAGTTTCAAACTAGCATAACACGAAGAAGTTATTTGATTTAATAAATCTCCAGCAATTACTAAATCAATATCACTTGATTTTAATTTAGTTTTTCTAAGCAATATTTTTAAACTATCTTCAAGTAATCTAACTTCAGCTTTTTCAAAAGATTTTTCTTTACAGTATAAATCATCAACATACTTTTTATCAAAATTCTTACCTAAAGGTCCTGAGGCTTCATAAGGACCACAAACAGTACTAGCATTATCTAAATATACATTTCGAAAATTTAAAATCATACCAAAACCTCCCATAAATACCTAATCATTCCAAAAATCCATGCTGATACAACTCCATAAAATATTACAGAACCAGCTAATTTAAAAACATTGCTACCTATTCCAAAAATAGGTCCTTCATTCTTATAATCCAAAGCCGCACTAGTCATAGAATGAGCAAACCCTGTAATAGGTATTAATAATCCTGCTTTAGCTTTAACAACCAACTTATCAAAAAAGCCAAGCGCTGTAAATAAAGAAGCCATAAAGATAAAAGTTATTATCATATAAAGTGAAGCATCATTTCTTGATAAATCAAAACAACTAACATAAATTCTAATTAACACTTCTCCTAATAGTCCTACTAAACCACCTACTAAAAATGCAACAATAGCATATTTAAGTTTATTTTCTTTAGGTTTATGTAGAAATACAATTTCTTCATACTTTTTATTCATTAATTATCACCTAATAATATTTTTAACTTTAAATAAAAAAATATACAAAAAAACTAATATTTAAAATTAAAAATATAAAAACCCAACTTTAGTATAAAACACAAATTGGGTTTTTATTATCTAAATATATTATTTCAAAACAAATGGATTATCTATCGTTCCATCACCAGATCTTATCATTACATTATTATTAAGCATTACAGTAGCTCTTACTTTTTTACGACTAGAAGAATTAAATCCCTCTATATAGCCATTACTTTTAACAGCAAAAACTTGATAAGTATTAGCAGAATCAGCCGTAACTAACCACCAATCAGAATCTTTTAAACGTAAATAATTATAGTTTTGACAACTTCTATCTGTTGTCGCCATACAATTACTATCAAGAGATGCATTAATATAATCACTTGCTGTAAGTAAACCTATCATTTGATCAGCTAAAACATCAGTACATTCAACAGCATTAGTATTAGTAATATCATTTTCATTTCTCTTACCAATACATAAATCAAAATTAACCAATTTCTCTTTATCATTATTACTTAAAATTTTCACATCTAATTTATTATTATAAAGATCATCTAAATAACTAAACATTCTACTAACTCTATAATCATTAAAACCACTATTATAACCTCTATCACTATTATATCTATCATCAAAGACTGAAGAATAATCAAAACTAGTTTCATTCATAATAAGCAATAATTTATTATCAGCAGTTACTTTTACTATTCTATATAACATCTTATCTAATTTAACATAATTATTAACTTCTTCACCCCGATAAACTTTCTCACCATTTAAATCATATAAACCATTACCACTAGTAACTGTCTTTTGTTCTAAAACCGCTTTATATAATTCTTTAGTAGTATAATTCTTACCACAATCAAGATATGGTGTATAAACTATTTGATCCCCTACTTTACTAACCTCTACTCTACCACTACACTTTTCATCATCAAGTAATTCATCTAAAGGTTTCATAAACTGAGAATCTACTAACGTACTAACATTAACAGTAACCTTCTCCCCATCTTCTTGTGGTAAAAGACCTTTTTGAACTTTATAATATTCAACAGCAGCATCCTTCATTATCTTTTCAACATCATCATAAGTCTTCTTACCAGAAGAAAAAATAACTACTAATAAAATAATAAATAAAAATACTACTAAAATACCCACTATTATAAACATAATCTTCATTAATTGTTTACGAAGATCACTATTATTTTTTTTAGGTGTATTATCAGTTTCTTGATTAGAAGAATTTAACTTTCCATCTTTAACATCATCAGCAATTTTCTTACCCTTATTAAAAATCATAGTTTAATCACCGCCTTATAACTATTTAGATTGTATCACAACTAAAGAATATTTAAAACTATTTACTAGTAATTTTCTTTAAATATTCAAGTGTTTCATAACTCCTTTTATTAACTTTTTTACCCTGACTAGTTAAATGTTTTATTTGATTAGTAAGACAAAATATTATTGCTTTATCAATATCCTGATAAGCAAGTTTTCTTTCTTCATCTATTAAAGGATAATTTTTCCCTTTTTCTATTTTATCAGCTAAAAAAATGATTTTTGCTAATAAATCCATACCAACATAACCTGTAGTATGATATTTAACAGCTAAAACCATATCAGGTGTAAAATTATATTTCTCTTTAACAATAATAGCAGCAATATAACCATGAATCAACTTTTTATTAATTGGATCTAATAACTCTTTTGGTAAATTATATTTTTTAACAAAACTTCTATTAATTTCATCACTAAACTCTTTAGCTAAATCATGTGTTAAAGCACAATATTTACATTTATCAATATCAGCATTATATCTTTTAGCTAATTTTATAGCTTCCTTCATTACATTAATACTATGATTATAACGATAACTAGACAAGCTTTTTTTTAAATCTTCTTCTATTTCTAAAATACTACTATTCATAATAACACCAATTTAATTATGACATATTTAATGTTTTAGGTAAAGTTACAATTACTCTAGTACCTACTCCTTTTACTGAATTATACACCATACTTCCCCCATGTTGTTCAATTATTTCTTTAGACAAACTAATTCCTAAACCACTACCTTTTTTCTTAGTTGTAAAAAACATATCACTAACTTTATTTAATACATCTTCATCCATACCTATCCCATTATCTTCAATAATTATCTTCATAAACTTATTATCACTTTCTAATTTAACTTTAATTATCATTTTCTCTTTTGTTTCATCCCTAGCTTCCACAGCATTTTTTAAAATATTAATAAAAACTTGTTTTAATCTATTATAATCAGCTTCTATATAAATATCATCATCAGGTATCATAAAAGTAGCCTCTATCTTTTGCTTTTTAAATAAAGCTTGTAAAAATTCTTGTAATTCTTCAAGTAAAATCGTAAGATCCATTTCTTCTTTTTGAATCTTAATTTTTGTATAGTCTAAAAAATCATCCATCAAAATTAAAGTTCTTGTAATTTCATCTTTAATAATAGGAATATACTTTCTTACCTTCTTTTTATCATTAATATCTAACATATCCAAATATCCCTTACATACTGCAATAGGATTTTTAATTTCATGTGTTACTTTAAAAAGAGAACTACGTAATTCTTTTTCTTTTTCAATTCTTTCTAAATCATTACTAAGTTCAACAATTTTTTCACCTTTAGCAAAAAGGAAAATAATTAAATTAGTAATAAAATATAATGTTATTATCATCATAAACAAATATATTAAATTACTACTAAATTCGACAGTTGGTTTAATAAACCAAAAAACTGCTAAAGATAAAGTAAAACTCTTAATAATTATAAAATTATTAACTAAACTAAAAGGTTTTAACTTTCTTTTAGAAACAAAAGAATATAAAATCAAATAACAACTATATTCAGAAGCAAGGAAAAAAGGATTAATATTTAAAAATATACTTTGATATATTATTAACATTATAGATATAAAAACAGCTAAAAAAGTTTTTCTTTTATAATAACAAAGTAATAGAGGTATATCAAATAAGATAATAGGATATCCATTATAAAAACTACTACCAAATCTTAAAATCAAATATAATGAACTAATAATAGCAATTTCAAATCCTAGATCCTTTTCTTCTATTGATAAATTCCTTTTATAAATAGTATAAAGCAAATATATTGACAAAGGACAAATTAAAAATATAGAACTTTTAAGTATAACTTCAAAATACGACATAAATCTCCTTCTTTCTAAATTAAGTATATGTGATACTTTTGTAGAAATTTGTCGAATTATGAAATTTAAATAAATATATCTTTATTTTTTTATTAACTCTATAGTAGATTTCCCTACAGGTTCTCCTTCTTTTCCATAGACATTAACTGTTATCCTAAAATTAAGTCTTTGCCATTTCTTTGGGGATTATATTTTTCTCTTACATATATTCTAAGCCGATATTTTATAGTAATTTCACCTATTTTTGTTTCTTCTCCTATTTCTTCTTTCCTATTTGACAATTTATACTACACTACTTCTTTAACCATAAATAATTATTAAACTTATTACTATAATCTTTTCTTTCTTCATCTTTACCTCTAT
>CAMMBL010000027.1 GCA_946494015.1 uncultured Mycoplasmatota bacterium
TAAAGAACAACATTGTTTAAGATATACTAGAGTTCGTGGACTAGAAAAAAATAAAAATAATGCCACGATGATTTTTGCGTGCCATAATTTAAAGAAAATGGCAATGTGGAGATGGAAAAGTAGTCCAAATACCAATGAAAATAAGGGCGTTTTTTATAGAATATGGGAATTTTTAAAATTTATCAAACAAAAAGTGATATGTTCGAATTAAACATACCACTTTGTCAACAGCCTGACAGTTAGTGTGTTAATACTAACTGTTTTTTTTAATATCTAATACTTTTTGCAAAGTTTCTTTTTTTAATTTTATTTCTATATTTTTATAGATTTTTTCTGTTTCTTTGTGTTTGAAAATTAAATCTTTATCTTTAGATATAACATCAAAAGATAAATCTTTATAAGTCGCAAATTCACCTTGTAATTGTTTATCTTCTTCTTTATTTATACATAGATTTGACTCGTTTGTTATTTTAAGTGCAGTAGGTATTATTGTTGTCAGTAGATAAAACATATTTTTTTGATAATTTTCATCCTTTAGAAATATTTCATTAAGTGGTTCTATAAAAATATTAGATAATGTTTTATAAAATTCTATCATTTTTTCATTTTCAATAGTTGGGGATAAATCGTTACGCATACTATATGCTATTTTTAATGTTATTATGGTAATCCATCCTAAGCATAATTCACTAAAAGTTAAATTTTCTGTTTTTCCATACAAAAAGTTATCAATATTATTTTTCCTTTTTAATTGTTTTGATAAAGGATTATCTATTTCTTGAAAGCTCAATTTTTTATAAAATGCTTCAGCTGTGCCACTTAATCCTCTATTGAAATCAAATATATAATTTGTGATATTATTATCTCTTTTAATTATTATTTCTTGTTCTTTTTTTATTATATTATCAGATTTTTCTTTGCTCAATTTATATTTTTTTGATAATCTTTTGAGTAATACATTATTAATATCTGTTGTATTAAAAATACTTTGATTATTGTATACAGTATTAAAAATAAGTTCAGATGTTGGCATTAGTCTTAAGTTTTTTATCTTTCTATCAAACATAATAATTCTCCTCTTAGTTAAATGTCTATATTATATTATGTATTTAGTAATAATTCAACTTTTTTACCCTTTTATAATCTTAGTTATAGATTTAATTGTTTAATTGATATAAAATAGTTATGGAAAGGATATGATAAAAATAGCTAAAAAAGATTTAGGTGTAAAACCTTATTTATTTCCAATGCCTGTTTTAATGATTGCAACATACTGTGAAGATGGTAGTGTTGATGTTATGAATATGGCTTAGGGAGGTATTTGTGATAACAATAAAGTAGCTTTAAATATTACAGAGAGTCATAAGACTTCACAAAATATTAAAGAAAGAGGTGCTTTTACAATTAGTGTTGCCGATATTCCTCATTTGAGAGAGTCAGACTTCTTTGGCACAGCATCAGGTAATAGAATGAAAGATAAATTTGAACGAAGTGGCATGCATGCAGTTAAAAGTGAAAGAGTAGATGCTCCAATTATTGAAGAATATCCAATTACTTTAGAATGTAAAGTTGATAAGATTCAAAAAGATGAAGATGGCTTTAGAGTAGTAGGAGAAATAGTTAATGTTTTAGCAGATGAGTCTGTCCTTGATGAAAATGGTAAAGTTGATCCTACTAAATTAAATGCTTTTGTCTTTGACCAATTCCAAAATGGCTATTATGCAATAGGAGAAAAAGTAGGAGAAGCTTGGAAAAGTGGAAATAAGTATATGAAGTAGGCTTTACCTATTTGAAAATAATATATATATGATACGACGAATATGTAAAAGAAATTTACATATTATAAAAGGAGGAATACCTAGTTTTGAAGTGTTAGGTACTATCCCCAAAAAATTGGTTTATAGTACCACTCTAAGGGGTAGGTACTAGTTTTATTATAATGAAATAAATCAGAATAATAAGAAGGATAATGATTAAACAAAGAAGCTTTTTTATTTTTCTCATATCTATTTTTTCTTTCAACAGTAGAAAATTATAAGTTAGAAAGGGAAAAGTACTGTTTACAACTAGATATTCCATTAATAACGTAATACATATATTAAGATAAAATAATCGAATAAGATACATTTTTTAATAGAAAGTTTGTTTTGTGTATTTTGTTCTAACTAGAAGAATATAAAGTTCTTCTTTTTGTGTTGTCTTAATAATTAAGCCTATGATATAATTTTGCCTGGAAAGAGGTGAATTATGTTAGAAGTATGTAACATAAAGAAAAAATTTGTTAAGTATAATGCTAAACGTCAAAAAGAAGAATTTTATGCTGATAATGGTATTAGTTTTAAAGCTAAAGAAGGAGAAATTATTGGTATATTAGGACCAAATGGAGCTGGGAAAACAACCCTACTTAGAATGATAGCAGGAATTCTTGTTCCTACTAGCGGTACTATATCCTTTGGAAAACTTAATTATCTTCATAATGAGATAGAAATTAAAAAAAATATAGCATATCTTTCTGGTAATACTAAACTTTATAATACTTTGTCACCTTATGAACTATTAAAAATGTGTGGCAATATTTATGGAGTAGAAGATAGCAAATTAAAAAGTAGAATAAAAGAAATATCTAAAAAATTAAATATGGATAGTTTTTTATATAATAGAATAGAAAACTTATCAACAGGTCAAACCCAAAGGGTTAATATTGCAAGATGCTTAGTTCATGATCCTAAATATTATATTTTAGATGAAGCGACTAGTGGGCTTGATATTATTTCTAGTCAGATTATTTTAGATTTTATTAAAGAAGAAAAGAAACGTGGTAAGATAATTTTATATTCTACACATTATATGGAAGAAGCTGAAAATATATGTGATTATGTTATTATGATTAATAAAGGTAAAGTTATAAAAGAAGGTACTCCTAGTGAGATTAAAAAATCTACTAAAACTACTAATTTGAGAGATGCTTTCTTTACTTTAATAGGAGGTGCATCTTATGAGTAATTTAGGTAATATTTTAAAGAAAGAATTAAGAGAGATGTTTCGTGATAAGAAGTCTCTTGCTATGATGTTAATTATTCCTATTTTAATACCAGCCTTAATAATAGGAATGTCTGCTTTATTTGAATCAGAAGTTAATAAACCTATAACTGATTATAATAAAATTGGTTTTAATTATGAGTTAAGTGATATGGAAAAAGATATTGCCAATGACTTAGATATAGAAGTTGTTAATGGAACAACAGAGAAGTTAGAAAATAAATATAGTGATGGAGTAATAGATTTATATATTACAAAAGATGGTAATACTTATACTATAAATGGAGAAGATAATGAAACTAGTACTTATGCTACTAGTTTAATGGATACTTACTTTGCTACTTATAAAGAAGTATTGCAAGCTGATTATTTAGCAAGTAATAATATAAATCCTACTGATGTTACTTCTATTATAACTGTTAATAAAGATATTAAGGAAACAGAAAATTTTTATGGTAATTATATTATAAACTATGGCTTCTTATTTATAATTATGGCTATTACAATATCAGCAACATATCCTGCTACTGATACTACAGCTGGAGAAAAAGAAAGAGGAACACTTGAAACACTTCTTACTTTTCCAATTAAGAGTAAAGATATTATTGTTGGTAAGTTTTTAAGTGTTTCTTTATCATCAATTATTACAGGAGTTGTTAGTTTAATTTTAATGATTATTTCTTTAGTATATGCTAATAGTAGTTTTGAAATATATAAAGATACTAATTTAATGTTGTCTTTTAGTAGTCTAATCTTTGCAATAGTTGTAATAATTGCTTACTCTTTATTAATAAGTGGTCTTTGTATTGCTATTGCTAGTAAATCTAAAACTTTTAAAGAAGCTCAAAGTGCTCTAACACCATTAACATTTATATCTTTCTTTCCAGGTATGATTGCTTTTATGGCAGGTATTAGTTCATCACCACTTTTATCACTAGTACCTTTCTTAAACTTTACGCTATTATTTCAAGATATTGTTGTAGGTAATATAGATATTGTTAATATTTTATTAATGAGCTTATCTACAGTTGTTATTATTGCCTTAGTCTTAATAGTAATAATTAAACAATATAAATCGGAGAAAGTATTATTTTAAAGAAAAATATGTTATAATACTATTATCTAATGTAAAGGAGTATAATTATGTCATATGAAAGTGCAAAAGAACATATTAAAAAATATGGATTAGAAAGTCATATTATGGAATTTTCTACTTCCTCTGCAACTGTAAAGGAAGCGGCTATGACTTTGAAGTGTAGTGAAGCTGAGATAGCTAAAACATTATCATTTTTAGTTAATGATAAGCCTATATTGATTGTAACAGCTGGAGATCAAAAAATAGATAATGCTAAATATAAAAAGAAATTTAACGTGAAAGCAACAATGATTAAAGCCCAAGATGTTGAGAATTTAATTGGTCATAAAGTAGGTGGTGTTTGTCCATTTGGTATAAATGATGGAATAGACGTTTATTTAGATATATCTTTAAAAAGATTTACTCATGTTTATCCGGCTTGTGGTAGTGGGAAAAGCGCAATTAGACTTACTATAAAAGAGTTGGAATTAAGTTCTAATTATAAAGAATGGGTAGATGTTTGTAAAACAATAGAAAATATAAATAATTAGATGAAAGGGCAATTTTTAATGATTGTTCTTTTATTATAAATTTTATGTGATTTGTTTACGAATGTTATAAAATATGATATTTTAAAGAAAAATAATAATTATAGGTGAGATAATGTATTTTACAGAATATTTATCAAAAGTTGGTAATTTAATATTAATAAGTGATGGAGAAAATTTGGTGGGATTATTTTTTTCCTTTAGTAAAGCTATGTTACCTAGTAAATATTTAAAAGATTTAAAAGAAGATAATAATTTAGAGGTATTTAAAGATACAAAGCTATGGTTAGATAAATATTTTAAAGGAGAAGAAGTAAGCTCTAATGATTTAAAAATATTATTAATTGGGACAGAGTTTAGAAAGAAAGTATGGCAAGAGTTATTAAATATTCCTTATGGTAAAACAATTACTTATAAAAATTTAGGACAAATAATCGCTCAAAAATTAGGTAGAAATAAAATGTCAGCCCAAGCGATAGGAAATGCTGTAGGTCATAATCCTATTCCTATTATTATACCTTGTCATAGAGTAATTGGAAGTAATGGGGATTTAACTGGTTATCTTGGAGGATTACCTCTTAAAGCTTGGTTATTAGAATTAGAAAAAAAGAAGAATATAATGTGATAAAAAAGATAAAGTATTTAGATAAGGAGAAGTAATTGATGAGAAATATTATTACGTTATTTATACTATTATTAATTTCTGTGTTACTTTTTAATTTTAATATAGCAAATGTTTCAGCGAAGAATTTTACAAGTTTTAATATAACTGTTTTAAGAGCAGGTGGAGGAGGTAGTAGTGGCGGGCATTCAAGTTCTGGTGGTTCTAGTAGTGGTGGAGATTATGGAAGTAGAGGCTATAGTAATCCTATTTCTGATATTATTTCTGCTATATTATTTGCCTTTATCTTTTTCGCTTCGGCAATTATCTTATATTTTAAAGTATTAAGAGCATCTTTTAATAGTAAGAGGTATTTAAGACTTTTAGATAATAAAGATATTACTTGGAAATATAAAACTATAGAGAAAAGAGTAATAGAAGCATTTTATATTATACAGGAAGCTTGGACTAATAATGATATTAGTAAAGCGAAAGATTATATGGCTAAAGACTTATATGAGAGTTTTAAGATAAAATTAGAATGGATGGATATTAATAATAGAAGAAATGTTTTAAAGAAAATAAGATTAGTTAATTTAAAACCTGTATCTGTTTACGATGATAAAGATGATAAAAAAGACTTAATTTGGTTTTATATTAAGGGAAAGATGATAGATTATACTATAGATACTAAAACAAGAAATATAGTCGATGGTACTACTAAAAATAAATCTTTTATAGAGTTTTGGAAATTTGTAAAAAATGATGATAATAAATGGGTATTAAGTGAAATACTACAAGAAGATGAAAGTAGTAAGATAGGTTTATAAAAGAAAAAATAGTATTTTTGAACTATTTTTTTAATCTCCAAACATTTCAAAGATTTCACTCATAAATGATTCTTTTTTATGCTTTTTATGCTTTTCTTCCTTATGATTACTCTCTTTAATTTCTTTCTTTATATAAGTATCTTCTTTTTCCATAATTTTTTCAAGTTCTCCACGATCTAACCAGATACCACGGCATTCTGGACAATAATCTATTTCTACTCCTTTTTTTTCACTCATTAGTAAAGTAACATCTTTACATATTGGACATTTCATAAACATCTTCCTTTCTTTTTCTTTTATTATAACTTATGATAAATTTATAGTAAATAAAAATATTATGTTATATAATTAAAATAAAGGTAGTGAAAAATATGTTTAAAGTAGAAGAAAATAGAACTATATATATAGATAATAATGGTAATATTTTAGGAGAAGTAGATTATCCTTATATTTCTTCTAATGTCGTAGATGTTAATCATACCTTTGTTGATATAAAATTAAGAGGGAAAGGCATTGCAAATTTACTTTTAATTCATGCCTTTAACTATTTTAGAGAAAATAATATTAAAGTAAAGGTAAGTTGTTCTTATGCTATTAAATGGCTAGATAATCATAGAGAATATGTTGATTTAATGATAGAAAAGAAGTGATTAAATGTTTGTTATAAAGAAAAAAGAAAATACTTTAGTTGAAGAAAATATTTTTAGAGAATATAAAGAATTAGTAGCATTATCTAATGAAGTGCTTTTAGATAAATATAATAGCAAAGTGGAAGGATTAACGCTAAAAGAAGTAATAAATAGAAGAAAAATTTATGGTAAGAATATTTTAAAAGAAGAAAAGAAAAAATCAATTCTTAGTTTTATTATTGCTTCTTTTAAAGATCCATTTATCTATATTTTAATTGTTCTTGCTATTATTAACTTTTCTTTAGGTGATAGACTTGGTTCTTTAATAATTATTTTACTTGCTATTATTAGTTCTACGATTAGACTTGTTCAAGACTATTCTGCTTATAAATTTGATTTAAAGTTAAAAAGTAAGTTAGTTAGTATTATTAGTACAATTAGAGATAATAAAGTAAAAGATATAAATATTAAAGATATAGTACCTGGTGATATTATAGAATTAAATGCTGGTTCTATTATACCTAGTGATGTTATTTTATTAGAAGTAAAAGATTTATTTATTAATCAGTCTATTTTTACAGGAGAAAGTGTTCCTATTGAGAAAAAGATAAATAGCAAGGGTGATAGTCTTTTAGATTTAGAGAGAATTTGTTTTATGAATTCTAGTGTTGTTAGTGGAAGTGGTAAAGCTTTAGTTATTAAGACGGGGAAAAATACTTATCTTGGTACAATTGCTAAAGATATGCTAACAACTAAAAAAATAACTAACTTTCAAAAAGAGATGAATTCTGTTAGTAAGACTTTAATAGAAGCGATGTTGGTAATTACCGTATTAGTTTTTATTCTTAATACTTTAATTCATCATGATATTATGCAAGCTTTACTTTTCGCTATCTCTGTCGCTGTAGGAATAACGCCTTCTATGTTACCAATGATAGTTAACGTTAATTTAAGTAAAGGTTCTAAGAGTCTTGCTAAAAAAAAGACTCTAGTAAAAAGAAGTGAAGCGATAGAAAATTTAGGTTCAATAGATACTTTATGTACTGATAAGACAGGGACACTTACTGAAGATAAGATTGTTTTACAACTATATCTTAATAGTGACTTTAAAGAAGATAAAGAAGTCTTAACTTATGTTTATTTAAATAGTCATTATAGTACAGGAATAAAGAATTTAATAGATAAAGCGATTATTAGTTATGCTAAGAATAAAGGATTACTTATTTCTAGATATCAAAAAATAGATGAGATTCCCTTTGATTATGAAAGACGTAAAGCTTCAGTTATAGTTAGGGATGAAGATAAAGTTTTAATGTTAACTAAAGGTGCAATTAAAGAAGTGTTAGATAGTTGTAATAAAATTAGACATCAGGGTAAATCTATTAAGTTAACTAATGAATTTAAATATAAGATTTTAGAAAAGGCTAAAGAGTTAAATAAAGAGGGAATGCAAGTAATCGCTCTTGCTTTAAAAGAAACTAAAACTATATCTAAAAGTTATAATGATGATAAAGATTTAACTTTTATTGGCTTAGTTGCCTTTTTAGATCCTGTTAAAAAAGGTGTTAGTAGAGTTATAAAAGACTTAAGAAAAGTAGGGGTTAATACCAAAATATTAACAGGGGATAATCCTGATGCTACTAAGACTATTTGCTCTTTAGCAGGCTTTAATAGTGATAATATTTTAACAGGATCTGATATAGAGAAACTAACTAGTGATGAGTTAAAAGTAAGGGTTGAAGAAGTAGATGTTTTTGCAAGACTTACGCCTTTACAGAAAGAATTAATTGTTAATACTTTAAAAGATAATGGTCATGTTGTAGGTTATATGGGTGATGGTGTTAATGATGCTCCTAGTCTAATAAAGGCAGATGTTGGTATTAGTGTAAATGATGCTACTTCTATTGCTAAAGAAGCTAGTGATATTATCTTACTTCGTAAAAGTTTAAAAGTCGTTTATGATGGTGTTATTGAAGGTAGAAAAGTTTATGGTAATATTATGAAATATATGAAAATGGCTTTAAGTGCTTCTTTTGGAGATTGCTTTAGTGTCCTAATTGCTAGTATTTTTTTACCATTCTTACCTATGATACCAATTCAGTTTTTATTACAAGATTTACTATATGATTTATCACAAACTGCTATTCCTTTTGATGATGTAGATAAAGAGTTTTTAATTACTCCTCACAAATGGGATACAAGTGATTTAAAAAGATTTATGGTTATTATGGGTCTTGTCGCTTCAGTAATTGATATAGTAGCCTTTATTATCTTTTACTTTGTTCTTGGTTTTAATAGTAATAATGTTATACTTTTCCAAACAGCTTGGTTTATTGAAGGAGTTATTTCTCAGACTATGATTGTTCACTTTGTTAGAACATCTAAAATACCATTTATAGAGTCTATTGCCAATAAATATTTATTATTATCAACATCTCTTTGTATTATAGCATCTATTATCTTACCAATTATTTTAGTAGGTATTAAGTCATTTCATTTCACTTATTTACCAGTAGCATTTTACTTTTATGTTATTATCTTACTTATCCTTTATATGGTTATAGAAGAAGTAGTAAAACGGTTATATATCAAGAGATATAAACGATGGTTATAATCTTTCATAATTAACCCATAGTTTTCCCATAATCTTTTTATATACTTAAAGTAGGAAAGGAGGAGATTATATCGTAAATATTAAAGTTATTGGAGCCGATTGTAGTAATGGTATGAAACTATTGAAAAACTTATCTAAAGTAGAACGTGAACTTGATATGGAATTTAATATTGAGAAAATAGATTCTACTTATAAGAAAAAGTATAACATAAATGTCATTCCCGTTCTTATGATAGAAGATAAAGTTATCTCTACTGGTAATGTTTTACAGACAAGAGAAATAAAAAATTATGTTAAAGAGCTTTGTTTAGATTAAAAGGACTCTAGTTATATAGAGTTCTTTTCTTATATAATAATTCTAAAAATAATTGGTTAGATATTTTATTAAATTATATTAATAAATATAGTAAAGTAGAAGTAATATTAAGATTATTTTCTAAGTTTTTACAAATCTTTTTTATAATAATTAAGTTGTTTATTATTGGTGTATTTAGTTTTAGAATTACTTAGAAAATTGAAAGATAAGTCTAAATAGGGAATATTTTTTATAAAAGTTATAGAAATTAATTATTGGATAAGTAAGGGATATTAGATAATGTTGATTTAAAACTTTTAGAATGTAAATATAGATTTTAAGTTGTATACTATTTAAATAAAGAAGTTGCTAAAAAGAAAAAAGTAGCGTATAATACATTTAAATGCGATTGATATTCAAGGAGTACGTATAAAGCATTTATAGAGAGTTAATGGTTGGTGGAAATTAATAGTGCAATATATGGAAGGTAGTGAATAAAGCAGAATTTCTGAAATTTTTAGTAAGTTATTCCGGTATGTCCGTTATCAATAATAAGTTAGTTTTATAACTATAAATTAAGGTGGTACCGAGTATACTCAATGTAGACTCCCTTAAATTATAGTTATTTTTATTTTAAAGGGGAGATGTTATGAAAAGAGGTAGTGTTGTTGTTATTCCTGATGAGGATCAGATACTTAATGATAAGTTTGAACAAGATGTTTTATATGGTGAATTTCATGTTAAGGCTTATCAAAATTTTTCTGATAAATATAAACTAGGGTTTAAATTTAGTAAAGATGAATCACAATTTGCCGCGTTAATGATAGCAAGTATGGGACATTTTAATTATAAGACTGAAGATGATATTAGTCTATTATCTTTTTATCTTCCAGAAAGGATTACTAATAGGCAATTAGAATATTTTTCCCTTCATAAGTTTGATTATCAAAAGTATGGGCAAATAGGTGCATATACAATTAGAATGATGGATAATGATTTTTTTACTGACGAGATATATGGCCTTGATAATATAGAAAAAGAAATTATTAAAAGAAATAAATTAATAAAGGAGGAAAATGAGCATGTTAGATAAGAAATACAATGCACATGAAAAAGAAGAAAAGTGGTTGAATTATTGGAATGAGAATAAAATTTATAAATTTGTTCCAGATGGAAGAAAGGTATTTTCTATAGATACTCCACCACCAACAGTTAATGGTAAAATTCATATTGGACATATTTTTTCTTATTCGCAAACAGAGATGATTGCAAGATATAAGAGATTAAGAGGGTATAATATATTTTATCCTTTTGGATTTGATGATAACGGATTGCCAAGTGAAAGACTGGTAGAGAAAGAACAGGGTAAAAAAGCTCACGAAATTGGTAGAGAAGAATTTTCAAAATTATGTTATAAAACAACTGATAAATATGAAGCAGAATTTCAAAAATTATTTAGTAGAATGGGAGTAAGTACTGATTGGGATATTCATTATAAAACAGTTAGTCCTTCAACTATTAAGATAAGTCAAATGTCATTTTTAGATTTAATTGCTAAAGGACATTGTTATCATAAAGAATCTCCAGCACTTTGGTGTAATGAATGTTTAACTTCTATTGCTCAAGCTGAACTTGAAACGAAAACAGTTAAAACTACTTTTAATTATATTAAATTTAAAACAGTTGAAGATAAAGAAGAATTTGTTATCGCTACAACTCGTCCAGAATTATTACCAGCGATTGTTTGTGTTTTTGTAAATCCTAATGATGAAAAACATAAGTCTTTAATTGGTAAAATGGCGCATATTCCTGTTATTGATGTAGATGTTCCTATTATGGCAGATGAAAAAGTTGCTATAGATAAGGGTACAGGTGTTGTTATGTGTTGTACTTTTGGAGATCAAACAGATATTGAATGGTGGAAAAAATATAATTTACCTTTAAAATATATATTTACAAAAGATGGTAAAATTATTGATAGTATTCCAAATTATGGGGGCTTAAAAATTAAAGAAGCTAGGAAACAAATAATTGAAGATTTACAAGCTGGTGGATTTGTAGTAAAAATAGAAGAATTAGAACATGAAGTTCAAACTCATGAAAGATGTGGTCGAAAAGTAGAATATGCAGTTATGAAACAATGGTTTATTGATACTATGAACCATAAAGAAGATTTCTTAAAGATAGGTAATGAAATTAAATGGCATCCAGCGCATATGCAAAACAGATATAATGAATGGGTTGAAAATATTATGTGGGATTGGTGTATTTCAAGGCAACGATATTTTGGTGTTCCGTTTCCTGTTTGGTATTGTAAAGAATGTGGAGAAGCAGTATTTGCAAATAAAGAAGATTTACCTGTAAATCCATTAGTGGATACTCCAAAATTAACCACTTGTCCTAAATGTGGATGTAGTGAATTTGTTCCTGAGACAGATGTAATGGATACTTGGGCAACATCTTCTATAACACCATTAATTAATATGCGTTATGGAGAAAAAGATAATTATGAAGATATTTTAAAACCAATGAGTTTAAGAACTAATGCTTCAGAAATTATTAGAACTTGGGATTTTTATACAATTGTTAAGAGTTTTTATCACTTTGGACAAAGACCATGGGATAATGTTATGATTTCTGGATTTGCTATGGCTGGTAAAGGTGAAAAAATTAGTAAGAGTAAAGGAAATAGTAAAGTAGATCCTTTAGATCTTATAGATCAATATTCAGCTGATGTGATTCGTTATTGGGCTGGGTCAGGACGTTTAGGTACAGATATTGTTTATAATGAAGAAACTTTACAAAGAGGGCATAAATTAATTAATAAAATTTGGAATGTATCTAAATTTATTGAAATGCATTTAAGTGATTATAAAGATAAAGAATTTAATGATTATGAATATATTGATAAATGGATTTTAGGAAAATATCAAGAAATGGAAAAAGGTTTTCTAAAATATTTGGAAGATTATGAAGTAGGACTTGCTTTAAACCATTTAGAGAAATTTTTCTGGAATTTTTGTGATAATTATATAGAAATAGTTAAACATAGATTATATAGACCTGAAGAATTTGGGGATGAAGCAAGATATTCTGGACAAAAGACAATTTATACTTTACTTTATAAATTACTTCAAGACTTTAGTATCTTTTTCCCATTTATTACTGAAGAAATTTATCAGGAATTATATCATGATAAAAAATCTATACATTTAACTGAAATAAAAGAGTTAGATAATAATTTTAAAGATGAAATAAAATACGGTGATCAAATTGTAGAAATTATTAGCGTTGCAAGAGGGGAGAAATCTAGTAAAAACTTATCACTAAAAACACCTATAAAAATATTAAATTTGGATGCAGGTTTAACATTGAAAGAAGCTCTTTTAAAATCAATAAAAGATTTTAAAGCTACTTTATTTATTGAAAATGTTATAATAAATACTATAGATAATAACTATAAAATTAATAGTATAGAGTTAGAAACTGATAAATAAGTATGATATGTAGGATGATTTTTTATCATCCTTTTATCAACTTTTTAGAAAGAAATCTTTTATGTGAAAACGGAAAATACAAAAATAAAAAGTTAGATCATTTAGGCGATTAGAGTTAAAAACAAAATTAAAGACATTAAAAACTCAAGTTTTAGAATTATAAAAAAATTAATAGTAAGGAAAAATTTATTAGAAATATTAAAGTATTTGGTAATATCTTGAAGTTTATTATTTCTTTTATAATAGTTGGTGGTTTAACATTAGATGCTATTTATGCTTTTAGAGGAGGTCTTCTTTTTATTATTTTAAAATATATCAAGTGTTACTAATTTAAAATATTGTTTACTTATATTTAATAAATATCAAACTGTTAATTTTTGTAGAGTAAATTTTGTTAATAATAATACTTTAGAATTTAGATATCCTAATGAGACTGTTAATGAAATAATATCTTCTAAAAAAGAATTTTATAGATATAATATAATAGATTTAAAAAAATCTTTAGAGTTTGTTGATTTGATTTTTGATAACAATTTAGATAAAATTTACTTTTTGAAACAATATTTAAAAGATTTTGTTGATATTTATAATAAAAGTAAATTTGTTAAAATTAAAAAGTTACATAAATAAAATTTGTAATGATATTAACCTTTACTTAAATAAAATGTAATGATAAAATTTAGATAGAAAGGATGATAAATTTTATGAAAAAATACGGTAAGATAATAATTATTGTAGTAGGAATATTAGCGGTTTTAGCATTACTTATTCTTATTTATTTTAAAGTTACATTTATTAGTAAAGATAGGGTAAAAGAAATTATTGTTGATAATATGAAAGTAAATAGTTCTGATGTTTATTTTGATAATATTGACTTTGAACTTGATAAAAGTATTTATGAAGTTGATATATATTACCAAAATAGAGAATATGAGTATAAAATAGATGCTAAGGAAGGTAAAATTATATATACTGATTATATTTATAATAATCAAAATACAGTAACTAATAATTCTAATAGTAGTAATAACAATAATAACAATGATAATAGTAATAATAGTCAATCGTCTAATACTACTAGTAATATTAGTTTGGATGAAGCTAAAAATATTGCTTTAACTCATGCTAATATAGCACTAGATAATGTTAATTTTTTAAGAACAGAAATAGAATATGAACATAATACTTTAGTCTATGAAATAGATTTTACTTATAATAATTATGAATATGATTATAAAATAGATGCTAATACTGGTGAGATAATTAGTTATGATAAAGATAGTATATATGATTAAAAAATAGCCATATTAAAAATGGTGATAAATGTAATGAAGAATATTTCTATATGGCAAGATACAGTTAATAATAATGATAAATATGATAGTTTAAAAGAAAATTTAGATCTTGATGTTTTAATAATAGGTGGAGGTATTACAGGGTGTAGTACCTTTTATCAATTTAAAGATGACAATATAAAAGTAGCCTTAGTTGAAAAAAATAGGCTTGGTAGTGGTGCTTCTAGTAGAAGTAGTGCTAAATTAACTTTTTTACAAGAAAATATTTATACTAAACTTACTAATATTTTTGGCAAAGATAAAGCTCATCTTTATTATAAAAGTCAAAAAGAAGCATTAGAGAATATTTATAATATTATTAATAAAGAAAATATAGATTGTGATTTAAAAGTTAGTAATTCTTATCTTTATACAATAAATTCAACTAATATTAAAAAAATAGAGGAAGAAGCAAGGATACTTTCATCATTTAATGAAAAAATTACTTTTATTTCTCAGTTACCTAATAAAACTAAAATAGAATCTGGTTTCTATGTTGATAATACATATACCTTTCATCCTTTAAAATTTATTAAAGAAATTGTAAAAAAGTCTATTAGCTCTAATCATATGGTTTATGAAAATACTAAAATAATTAAAATAGAAAAACAAAAGGACTATTTTAAATGCTTTACTAGTAATAATACGATAAAAGCTAAAAAAGTTATTTTAGCCCTTCATTATCCATACTTTTTATTTCCTTATTTAATGCCTTTAAAGTGTTATTTAGAAAAGTCTTTTTTAACTTGTTCTTTAATAAAAGATAAATATGAGTTTAATGCTATTAATATAGAAAAGCCCTTGAAGTCTATTAGATATTATAATAATTATTTACTAATGGTTTCATCATCAACTAATTTAGCTTTTGCTTCTAATAGTGAAAAAATGGTTAAAGATTTAGTTAATAATACTAATATAGATAATTATGATTATATATGGAGTAATTATGATTTAATTACTTTAGATCATTTGCCTTTAGTAGGTTTTATCGATAATAACTTACTTATTTCTACAGGCTATAATACTTGGGGTAATACTAATGGAGTTTTAGCTAGTTTTATTATTAAAGATCTAATTTATAATAAAAATAATATTTATCAAGAATTATTTGATCCTAAAAGAGGGTTTAATAGACAAAAAATAATTAATTATCCATTAAATATTTTTAGTAGTGCCTATAGTTTTGTAGATAGTAAAATAAATAAAAATAAAGCATTTTATCAAAATAATCCTTATTTTACTAAAAGAGATGGGAAAAATATTGCTATTTATAAAGATAATAAAGGAATAGAACATATTGTTTATAATAAATGTCCTCATTTAAAGTGTAGTTTAGTTTTTAATAAAGTTGAAAAGACATGGGATTGTCCATGTCATGGTTCAAGATTTGATATAGATGGTAATTGTATAATGGGGCCTAGTAAATACAATATTGGTTATAAATAATATTTTCCTTATTATATATTTATGCTATACTAAAGATGTAAGGAATGATAATTATGAATGATAAAATTATTAAAAAAAGTAAAGTTAGTATTTTAAAAAGTTATGGGGAAAATTTTACAGAAAAAGAATATATAACTAATCCAGCGATAGGGAGAGAAGAAGAAATTAAACAATTAGTTTTAATACTTTTAACGCCAGAAAAATCGGCTATATTAACGGGTAAACCTGGGGTTGGAAAAACGGCAATAGTAGAAGGATTAGCATATAGAATAAAAATAGGTAATGTGCCTAATATTTTAAAAAATTATCAAATTATTAAAATAAATACTTCAGCTTTATTAGGAGTAGATCCCGATACTGGAGAAAGTAAGATTCAAATACTTTTAGATGAGTTGAAAGAATATTCTAATTTAATTTTATTTATAGATGAGATACATACTTTAATGGGGAGTAAGGGAGAGTCTCTTGACTTTGCTAATATGTTTAAACCTGGTCTTGATAGGGGTGATATTAAAGTAATTGGGGCTACTACGACCGAAGAATATGAAAGATATATTTTAAGAGATAAAGCTTTTGTTAGAAGATTTCAAAAAGTGGAAGTGATGGAACCTACAAGAGAGCAGACAATTGCTATTTGTATGGGTACTTTACCTAAAATAGAAAAGAAAACCGGAGCTAAACTTATGTATGATCCATATGTTAAACAAAAAATAATGGCTTTTTTAACAGATTTAACTAGTGAATATAGGAGAATATATGAAATAGGATCAAGATATCCAGATGTAACCTTAACAATATTACAGCAAGCTTTTTCTTATGCTATATATAATAATAGAACTGAAGTTAATATTTTTGATATTGAAAAAGCTATTTTAAATACTAAGAATGTTTATCCTGATGTTATAAAAAAAGAATTACCTAGATTTAAAGAAGAATTTAAAGAAGAAATTGCTGATGGTTTAGATAAGGGACTTTCTAATGCTTAAACGAATTATTTATTATCTTAGAATATTTTCTGTAGTTATGTTTATAATATTTATTTATTTGCTTTTAAATATTATATTTAATTGTGGTGTTTTAGGTATATCATTTATTGTAATGTGTATACTATTTATTCTTATTAATATCTTTACAATATTAACTAGAAAAAATATTTATAAAGAATTAATTAGTTATAATTTGATTTCTTTGGCTTTAACTTTTTATTTAGGGATAATCGTAACAAAACTATATATAGGGTATAATGAAATGGAGGCAATTTATTCTATTAATTATGATTATTTTAAAACTAATTTTGTTATTATAGATTTTGTAATATTAGGAATAATTTTAAATACATTATTTATTTATTTTTATGATTATAAAGAAAAGCATGAAAAAACTATTAAAAAGAGATTTAAAAGAAAGGCTGGTGAATTTCAAAAGTAAATTGTAAATCCACCAATAAGAGAGAAAGTGCAGATT
>CAMMBL010000028.1 GCA_946494015.1 uncultured Mycoplasmatota bacterium
AAAAGAAGTGGCTATGGAATATGCTTTGGGTGGTTTATCTAATAATATTTTTGCGTCAACTTATACTTATTATATTCCTAATAAAGAACAATTAATTAGTGAAGTTGAAAAAGTATTGAATGAAACGTAAGTTAAAGACTGATCATTGTATTAGGAAAATTGAAAGAAGCTAACTAATTGTTTTGAATTTAAAAATATAAATAAATGTGCTATAATCGGAATATGGTGGTACAAATGAATATAGGAATAGATATAGATAATGTAATATCAAACTTTAATGAGGTTTTATTAAATGAATTTTTTATTCATGATAAAGATTTGAGAAATAATGGTATTATTAATGCTAATGCAGATTATATAACAAGAGGCATGTTTGATTGGACAAAAGAAGAATTAGATGAGTTTTATATGAGTAATATTGAAAGAATTGCTAAAAAATTAGTAGTTTTAGATGGGGCAAAAGAATATATAGATAAACTTAAAAATGATGGCTATAATATTTTTATTATAACTGGACGAGATAATGGTGAATACACCAATCCTTATGAAATGACAAAAAAATGGCTTAATGAAAATAGTATATATTATGATAAACTGATTCTTACTAATGCTTATGATACTCATAGTAAAACTAAAGAATGCTTAAAATACCATATTGATATTATGATAGATGATTCAAAACGTATTTGTGAAGATTGTGTCATAAATAATATAACGACATTATTAATGGATACACCATACAATAAAGATTCTAATATAACTAGAGTACATAATTGGGAGGAAATATATGAGTTTATTACAGAACACGCAAAAAATTAATGTTATTTTGGATACGGATACTTATAATGAGTGTGACGATCAGTTTGCTTTAGTTTATATGTTAAAGAGTCAGGATATATTTAATATTGAAGCAATAACAGTTGCTCCTTATTCTCATAAACAAAGAAATGAAACAGTTATAAGTGGACAAGAAAAAAGTTATAATGAAATACTTAAAATATGTAATTGGCTAAATTTCAATACAACTAATAAAGTATTTAAAGGTGCAGAAGATTATATTTGCAATGGGTATAATGAAATTAATAACGCAGTTAATAAAATAATTGAAGCAGCACTTAAAAATGATAAAACTTATATTATGGCAATAGGTGCAATTACAAATATTGCGCTGGCAATAAAAAAAGAGCCTAAAATAATTGATAAAATAGAAGTAATTTGGTTAGGTGGACATAGTTTATTACAAAATAATAATTTGGAATTTAATTTTAGACAAGATGTAAATGCAGTAAAAATAGTATTTGATTCAAAAGTTAAACTAACTATTATTCCTTGCAAAAATGTTGCTTCTAATTTAAGAACCTCAATATATGAATTAAAACATTATTTGAAGGATAAAAGTGAATTATGTAATTATCTAATAGATAGATTTTATAATGATGGATATCATGGAATACAAGAAAGACGAGTCATTTGGGATATATCTGTTATTGCATATATGATAAATAAAAAATGGTTTACAAGTGAAGTTATAAGTTGCCCTAATATAAAAAAAGATACTTCTTATGAAATAACTACTAATAATCACAAAATAACAATGGTAAATTACATAGATGTAGATAAAGTTTATAGTGATTAATATGTGCAAAGTTGGTGATGTTATAGTAATAGACAAATATATTAGTGATGATGGGACAGTGTTATCACGTCATTCCTTTGTCGTAATTGATGATAATGCTGATGAAATTAAAGGTTTAAAATATGATTTTGTTGCTAATGTTATGTCAAGTTTTAAAGATGAAAAACATAAACATAGAAAATTAAAGTATAAAGAAAATGTTGGAGTCACTAGCGATGATATAATTTCAGATAATAAAAATATTGAAGCTATTGTATAATGCTTTAAACAATACAGAAAGAAGGAAGTAATATGAGAGATGAATTAATGTACCCTAGAGCTTTTGCTCTAATGCCAGTACCAATAGAAATGGCTTATAATAAAGCGGATTTTAAAGTTTATGACTGTGTATACTGCTATGTTGTATCTCCTTGCTATATTGTTAGAAGATGTACAGACTATATGCAAGATGAATATGGTATTGAAAATGATGGCTTTGAAGTCGTTTTCCCACGAAAATATTTAGGTGAACAATTTGAGTTTAATAAAAGGACAATACCTGGAAAAAAATTAGATATAGTTCCTGAATTGTATCCTTCTGTTTCATATATTAATAGGAGAAAAAAATATAAAAATACTATTTTTCTTGATTATAATCAGTTAACAGAAGATTATGAAGAAGCTATAAAGATGCGTGATAAAGAAAATGAAAAGTTAGTGATGAAACACATAATAAATCACGATTGTTTGTGTATTGATAGAAGTTGTGTAGACGATGATGCCTATAAAGATGCAATTAATGATAAGGCGGCTGAAAAAATTGCTATATATAATGAAGAAGTAAATAAATATCAAGAAGAACTTAATAAATTAGAACCTAAAGAACAAGTAAATAAAACAGGTCTTATAGTAAAAAAATATATAATAAGGAAGGGGAATTAATATGATAGATGAATTAAAATATCCTAGAGCATATGCCCTTATGAAAGTACCTAAACAAAAGAGTGATGAAGGTTTTTATATTGTATCTCCGTGTTACATAGTTAAAGAATTATTAATTCATATGGCAGATAGCAGAAATGAAAAAGGTTATAATGTAGATATAAATAAAGCAATTACTCTCGGATATTTACACGATATTGGTAAATATAATGGAGAATCCCACGGACATGTTATGAGGGGTTATAATTATTTAAAAGATAAAGGTTATGATGAAGAATATTGTAATATATGTTTAACACATTCATACTTAAACAATGATATCGTGTGTACTGCAGGAGGAGTTCCAAACCCAAAAGATAATTTGTTTTTAACAGAGTTTATAAAAAACCATAACTACACAATAGAAGAAAAGATAATAAATATATGTGATTTAATGTGTCCACAAGGTGGTAAAGTTTATACGATTGATAAAAGATTAATTGATATTATGATTAGGAGAGGTGCTTACTCAAATACACAATATCACATAAAAGAAACATATAAATTGAAAGCATACTTTGATAACTTGTTAGGGTATAACTTATATGATTTATTTCCTGAAATAAAAGAAAATTTATAATTGTTTATTTTAAAGAATATTTGTGTTAAAATGTATATAGTGATTGATTCATACATACATCAATTACCTTTGGAAAAAGTTGTAGATAACTTCCTCAACGGCACCAGATTTAAGGATAACTCGAACTTTTTATTCGAGAGTAATAAATATTAACTAGAAGTACCATCTAGTTTTTTTGTTATTATAAAGAAGTTTCAACAATTCTTTATATTTAAATAAACCTTTTTTTAAATACAAAAACTACTTTTAAAATTTAAGTAGTTTTTAGTTAATAATTTACATTTATTATCTTCTTAGCATCTTTAAAAACTTTAAATAATTTAAAGGCCTATATAATATTAATAAAAAAGTAAACATAATAATACTAGTAAGTAAAATAAAATTTATCATCATCTTATTTTCATAAAAAATTAAACTTAATAAAGTAAAAATTAAAAAGGCAATTACTAAAATAAAATATTTAATTCTAAAATTTTTATTTTCTTTATTCATTTTAACTAAACTAGAAGAAGAAACTTTTCTTCCCTTTTGTTTAAAAATATCATTAATGGTTCTATTAGCAATTAAAGCTATAATAATACCAAATAATATTCCCATAATTACAATAAATAAAGATGAATATGAAAAATAAAAACTAATAATTCCTATAACTAAATAACAGATAAAACCAATTATTATTCCTAATATTCCTAAAAAATTACATCTATTATTTTTACTGTTATTTTCATAAACTAAATTATTATCCAAATTATAATAATAACTTATTTTTTTGTAATTATCTTTATAAATAAAAACATATTTCATATATATCATTCCTAATATTATTTTTCTTTATTATTTATCTTTTCTTTTAAATCATATAGAAAGTTCAAAGCATTAATAGGTGTCATATTTAAAGGATCAATCTCTTTAATTGCTTCCTCTATTTCGTTAACTTCATCTTTTTCTTTTACTTCTTCTTCATCAAGAGTAAATAAACTAGTTTGGGTAAATTCTTTTTCTTTAATACCTTCTTTTTCATAAACATTTAAAATTTCTTCAGCTCTTTTAATTAAACTATTAGGAAGATGAGCAAGACTTGCAACATTAAGACCATAACTTTTATCAATCGCTCCTAATTTTATTTTATGAAGAAATGTAAGTTTACCATCTTCTTCAACTGCTGATACATGAACATTTTTTAAATGTGTTAAAGTAGAAGCAAGAGAAGTAAGTTCATGATAATGAGTTGAAAACATAGTTTTAGCTCCTATTTTATCATGAATATACTCTAAAATAGCTTGAGCTAAACTCATACCATCATATGTAGCTGTTCCTCTACCCAATTCATCAAATAAAATTAAACTGTTTTTAGTCGCTTCACTTAAAGCAAGATTAGCTTCCTTCATCTCTACCATAAAAGTAGATTCACCACTAACTAAATCATCACTAGCACCAATTCTTGTAAAAATTTTATCAAAAACAGGCATAGAACAACTCTTACATGGAACAAAACACCCTATTTGAGCCATTATAACTGTAATTGCAAATTGGCGCATATAAGTAGATTTACCAGCCATATTAGGCCCTGTTATAAGTAAAATAGATATATCTTCATCCATAATAATATCATTAGAAACATACTTCTTATTTTCTTTATTCATAACTTCTTCTATAACGGGATGTCTTGATTCAATTATCTTAACATTATTATCATCAGTTAAAACTGGTCTTACATAATTATAAAGATCAGCCACAGTAGAAAATGATTGTAACATATCAACTTCGGCAATTACACTAGCTGTTTTTTGTAAAGAAGAAATATATCTTTTAACTATCTCTCTTATCTTCATAAATAATTGATATTCAAGATTAATTATCTTTTCTTCAGCCCCCAATATAATATTTTCTTTTTCTTTTAATAATGGCGTAACAAATCTCTCACAATTAGATAAAGTTTGTTTTCTTATATATCCATATTCATCTTTTAATTCTTTAACTTGGCCTTTACTAATTTCAATATAATATCCAAATACTTTATTAAAGCCAACTTTTAAATTCTTTATTCCTGTTCTTATCTTTTCTTTTTGTTCTAATTCTAAAATAAAATCTTTAGAACCACTAGAAACTTTTCTTAATTCATCTAATTCTTCATTATAACCACTTTTAATCAATGATCCTTCTCTTAAAGAATTAGGAGCATCTTCATTAATACTTTTATCTAATAAAATATAAAGTTCCTTAAAATCTTCTATATCTTGATAATAATTTAATTCTTTTAATATTCTTTTAATATCAGGTAATACTTTTAAGCTATTTTTTAATTGCAATAAATCTTTAGCATTTAAATTACCATAAGTAATCCTAGAAGATAGTCTTTCTAAATCATAAACTTCACCTAAATTATTCTTTAAATCATCTCTTAAAATAAATTCAACTCTTAATTTATCTACAAAATCATATCTTTTTTCTATTTCCTTTTTATTAGTTAAAGGGGATTCTATATTTTGTTTTAATAATCTACTTCCCATCGCTGTTTTATTTTTATCTAAAAGCCATAATAAACTATAAGTTCTCTCTCTTAATCTAACAGTTTCAGTAAGCTCTAAATTTCTCTTAGTATTATTATCAATTAATAAATGATTTTTTAAAGATTCTAACTTAGCTTCTTGTAAATGATGTAAATCTCCTTTTTTTGTATTAGTTAAATATGCTAATAAATGTTTTACTCCTGTAATTTCTCTAATATCTTTAAGTTTTTTATAAACATAACTATAATCATCATCATCTAATATTTCATCATAAATAGTAACATTAAAATGATAATTAGTTCTAAGTAGATTAATAAATTCTCTATCAAGTTTTTTATTGACTATTATTTCACTAAAATTATGACGTAAAATATCTCTTAATAAAGCATCTTGATTGTTATTTTCTAATAAAACATATACTTCACCAGTCGATATATCTGAATAAGCTAAAGTATAACAATATTCAAAATCATAAATAGAAGCGATAAAATTATTATCTTTGGCATCAATAGAAGAATCTAGTCTTGTTCCTTTAGTAACTACCTGAATAACATCACGTTTAACCATATCTTTAGTAGTTTTAGGATCTTCTAATTGTTCTACAATCGCTACTTTATATCCTTTATCAATAAGCTTATCTAAATACCCTTCATATGCTTTAAAAGGTACTCCACACATAGGAACCCTCTCATCAAGTCCTGCATTTCTACCTGTTAATGTTAATTCTAATTCATGAGAAACTGTAATTGCATCTTCAAAAAACATTTCATAAAAATCTCCAAGCCTAAAAAAGATAATAGTATCTTCATACTTATCTTTTATTTCTAAATATTGTCTCATCATGGGACTTAATTTGTTTCTATCTACTTCACTACGCTTCAAATTATCACTACTTTCTATCTTTTTTTCATCTTTAATATTTTAGAATTTATTTTTATATTAGCTGTTTCAAAATTGTGAGTACATTTATTATCTGTATTAAAATAACCACTTGATTTTCTAAAAGATTCTGAAGTTAAATTATAATATGCTTTAGTTAAAGCTTCTACTTGATAATCAAAAACATCATCAGCATAATAACCTAATTGATTATTTGTTTCTAATTCTTTTAAGATATCTGTAACCTTTTTATCTTCTAATAATAAAAGTTCATATTCAGCAGCACTAGTTTCAAATAATAAAATATCTTTATGTCTACTATCACTATTTCTAATCTTATCTATTTGGGTGTTTAATTTCCATTTTAAATGGTCAATCTTTTCTTTATTATGACATTTATAGGGAATAATACCAACAAGATACTTTGTATCACCATCTAAAGTTTTAGCAATTATAGCTTTATTAGCCATAATAGTAGCTAAATTATCTTTATTTTGGTCTTTATACTTTAAATATAAAACTTTAAGCATACTAATATCATTTTTAGTAAATTGGGAAATATCATAATCTGAATTATAATTAATGGTATTACTTAGAAATTCTTTTTCTAACTCATTAAAATCTTTACTATTTTCTCCTGTAATAGCACATATAATATCATTATTATCTTTAATAAAGAAATGAAAATTATCTTTTGAAAAAGGAAAAAACATACTATTAAAAAAAGATGTATATAAATTATTTAAATTATTCTTTAAATATTTAATCGTATTAGTATTTAATAAATACATAAAAAACTTATTATTACAATTAATAATTTTAAAGATATTTTTCTTATCATCATTTAAATCATTATAAAACTCAACAGTCATTCTTAGCTTATAATCATCTAAAAGTTTAGATAATTGTTCAGTCTTTCTATTAAGCATATTTTTTAACTCTAAATAGCTATTATAATAGTCTAAAAAGCTTCTTTTATCGTACTGCATAAGAAACCCTCCATAAATTAAGTATAACATCAAAATCTTTAAAAAAATAGTTTTTTTTGCTAAAATAAAGCAAGGAGATGATATTATGGATAAGCCTTTAGCTCTTAAACTTGCCCCTAAATCTTTGACAGAAGTTATAGGTCAAAAACACTTAATTGGTGAAAATAAAATACTTTCTAATTTAGTTAAAAATAAAAAATTATTTTCTATGATATTATATGGTAAACCAGGTATCGGTAAAACTTCTATCGCTAATGCTATTATTAATGATTTAGGAGTAAGATATAGATTTTTAAATGCGACAATTAATTCTAAAAAAGATTTAGATATTGTTATAGAAGAAGCGAAAATGTATGATGGCATTGTTTTAATTATGGATGAAATTCATAGATTAAATAAAGATAAACAAGATGTTTTATTGCCATCACTTGAAAATGGCCTTATTACTTTAATTGGTATGACAACTAGTAATCCCTATCATTCCATAAATCCTGCTATTAGATCAAGATGTCAATTATTTGAACTTAAAGAATTAGAAATCCCCGATTTAATTGAAGGTTTAAAAAGAGCGGTTAATTCTAATGAATTACCTAATATAAAAATAGATGATAAAACAATTAACTATATAGCTACATTAGCGGATAATGATTTAAGATATGCTTATAATCTATTAGAAATAGCATACTACTCTACTAATGATTTTAAAGTAACTTTAGATGTAATTAAAAGAATAAATAATAAACCTGTTTTCTTCGCTGATAAAGATGGAGATGCTTATTATGATATGCTATCAGCTTTTCAAAAATCAATTAGAGGAAGTGATGTTGATGCAAGTCTTCATTATTTAGCACGTTTAATTACACTAGGTGATTTAGATAGTATTTATAGAAGAATGAGTGTTATTGCTTACGAAGATATAGGTCTTGCTAATCCCTCAATTGGTCCTAAAGTAATGGCTGCTATAGAAGCTTCTAAATTAGTAGGACTACCAGAAGCTAGAATACCTCTTGGAACAATAGTAACAGAAATGGCTCTATCTCCTAAAAGTAATAGTGCCCATCTAGCTTTAGATGAAGCTTTAAATGACATTGAAAAAGGAAATGTAGGAAGTATTCCTAATCATATTAAAACTAATTCCAAAGATTATAAATATCCTCATGATTATAAAAATGCTTTTGTTAAACAACAATATCTACCAGATAAATTAAAAAATAGAAAATATTATCATCCTAAAGATTTAGGTTATGAAGCTAAACTAAAAGAAATATACATATATTTAGAGAAAAAAATAGATGGAAAAAACTAATTTTATTCCATCTATTATAAGTTTAATATTAATAACTCTATAATATTATTATTATCATAAATACCACTTTTAATTTTATAATCTATATCAGCTAATCTTTTTAAAAATTTCCTTACTTCTTTTAAAGTATAAAATCTAATTAATTCTAGTGTTTTTTTTACTCTAAAAGGATGAACATCTAAAATAGTTGCAATTTCTTTACTAGAAACCCCTTTATTATATAAAATTTTTACTTGATATAAAAGTCTATACTGACTTTCTAAAAGGCCTATTAAAGTATAACTTTCTATATTATATTTTAATAATTCATTATAAGTTATAAGTGCTTCTTTTTTATCTTTAGTTGCAATATATTTTACTAGATCAAATACAAGATTGTCATTATTATTAAGAGGCTTTACTAAAAGATTTACAGCATCATAATAAGTAATTTTCTTAGTATCTAAAAAGGCTATTTTTAACTTTGTTATTTCATTAATTAATCTTTCAATGTCATTTTGATAATATTCTTCTAATAAATTTTTTACTTTATTTTCTACCTCATAATCACTTAAATTACTATTAATTAATTCTTTAACAGAATTTTCTATATTTATAATAGTTAACTTACTAATAAGTTCTTTAACAATCTTTTTTCTTGTATCTAAATTATTAGCAGTGAAAATAAGTAATACATTAGAATTAGGATTATCTAAATATTTATTTAAGACTGAAATTACATCACTAGATAATATATTATTAGAAAAATTACGGCCAATAATTACTTTATTAGGAGTTAAGAAGGAAATAGTATCAGCATCTTCCATCAATAAAAGGATACTATCTTCTTCTAAATCATAAGTAGTTACTAAAGCTTCCGTAAATTTTTCATTTTTAATTAATTCATCTATTTTTCTATCAATAAGACTAAGAGAAGTACCTTTAATTAAGTAACTATTCATTTAATAAATCCTCTAGTTGTTTTTTTATTAAAGGTAAATTCTTTTTCTCTTTAATACCTCCTTGAGCAAAAGTAGCACTACCTCCCCCATTACCATTAAAAGCTGTAGTTGCACTTTTTACTATATAACCAGCATTCAAAGTATCAATAGAATTACGACAAATTATATTAACACTATGATCAGCTTTTATATTAGCAATAAAGATTAAAACCTTATCAAGCTTATTACATAAAGTATCAGCTAAAGATTTAACTAAAAACATTTCCCAATCTTTTAATTCTAAATATAAAAATTGTTTATTATTAACCGTTTTAACTTTACTTAAATATTTATCTATATTGCTTAAAGTATTTTTTTCAAGTTCTGTATTATATTGTTTTTCAAGCATTTTAACTTCACTTTGAACATAACTTAATTCATTTTGATTAAAAATAATATCTTTATAAGACTTTGGAGGAGTATTATCAATTGTTACATCAAAATCTAATTTTATTTTCTGTTTATTAGCTAATGCCAAAATCTCTTTAGCTTTAATTAATAATTTAACCATTTCATCATTATATGGTTTAATGACTTCAAATAAAGTATTTTCTAAACGTTTATTAGTAACTGCTTCAATTCGATAAGTATTACTACCTTTAGATTCAAAAGAATATATAGCAAAACATTTTATATCTTTAGTATTAGCAACATGAGTACCTCCACAAAGTTCAATAGATTTATCTATTTTAACAACTCTAACCATATCTTTATATTTTTCTCCAAATAAAGCCATTGCCCCTAATTTCTGAGCTTTATCTAAAGGCATTGTTTCTGTAGAAGTAATAACATTTTTCTTAATAATCTTATTAACAAATTCTTCAGTTTTAATAATTTCATCATCACTAATTTTAGAAGGACACGTAAAATCAAATCTAAGTTTAAATTCGTCTACATAACTACCAGCTTGTCTAATATTTTTATCAACAACTTGTTGTAAAGCATATTGTAAAATATGAACACTAGAATGATTAGCTTCTATATCTTTTCTTCTTGGTTTATCAATAATAACTTCAACATCATCATTAACTCTTATTTTTCCATCTAATAATTTAACTTTATGAATATGTTGGCCATTAGGTCCTTTAAAAACATCAACTACACGAGCTTTAAAGTTTTTACCTACAATCATACCAGTATCAGAAACTTGTCCACCTGATTCTGAATAAAAGCAAGTTCTTTTTAAAATTATATATCCATCATGATCAAGTGTCTTTTCAAGACGATCTTTACTAACAATAGCTAAAACACTACTTTTAAGACGATATAATCCATAAACAAAAGTTGATTCTTTAGTAAAATCCATTAATACTTTTTTTTGGCTTGCCATAGAAGTTTTACTTCTAGCACTCCTCTTAGCTTGTTCTCTTTGCTTCATCATATAATCTCTAAACTCAACTTCATTTACTTTAAAACCATGTTCACTAGCAATCTCACTAGTTAGTTCAAAAGGAAACCCAAAAGTATCATATAATTTAAAAGCATCATATCCACTAATCATATCTCCCTTAGTATTAGCAATAATTTCTTCTAAGCGTCTTTCTCCATCTTCAAGAGTATTTAAAAATAGTTTTTCTTCATCTAATATATAAACAGCTACTTCTCCAGATTTTTCTTTTATCTCAGGATATGCTTCTTCCATAACATTAACAATAGTAGGTACTAATTTATATAAAAATGGTTCTTTAAATCCTAGTTTTCTTCCAAATCTAACACTTCTTCTTACCAATCTTCTTAAAATATAATCTCTACCTGTATTACCAAAGCTCGCTCCATCACTAAGGGCAAAAGTAACGGCTTTCATATGATCAGCAATGACTTTAAAAGCAACTTCCCCATTATATAAAACACCACTTAATTCTTCAATTCTATTAATAATTGGCTTAAATAAATCTGTTTCAAAATTAGAATCAACTCCTTGAAAAATACAGCACCATCTTTCTAATCCAGCTCCAGTATCTATATTTTTATGTGGAAGCTCTTTATATTTTTCTCTTGGAACCCCAGGTTTAGAATTAAACTGGCTAAAAACATTATTCCAAATCTCAACATATCTATCCTGATCAATATCATTTATAAACTTTTCATATGCATCATGATTTGGATCATATTTTTCACCTTGATCATAAAAAATTTCACTATCAGGCCCACAAGGTCCTTCCCCTATTTCCCAAAAATTACCTTCTAATTTAATTATATGTGATGCATCAATACCAACACTAAGCCACTTATTATAAGCATCTATATCATTAGTATAAACTGTTATATATAATTTTTCTTTAGGAATAGCAAAATAATCTTCACTAGTTAAAAGTTCATAAGCGAATTCAATCGCTTCATCTTTAAAATAATCACCTATGGAAAAATTACCCATCATTTCAAAAAAAGTATGATGTCTTTTAGTAATACCTACATTTTCTATATCATTAGTTCTAATACACTTTTGGATATTAACAATACGCCGAGACTCCGGTATAATACTCCCATCAAAATATTTTTTTAAAGGGGTAACTCCAGCATTTATCCAAAGTAAAGAATCATCATTAATTGGTATTAAAGGTGCTGATTTAACATATTTATGACCATGATCCTCAAAATATTTTATCCACATTTTTCTAATTTCATTACTACTCATATATCTCATAATTACTTCTCTCCTTCTTGCTCTATTTCTTTAAGTATTTCATCTAATCTATTATAAAAATCATCCAAACTATTATTATTTAAAATATAGTAATCAGCAAAAGCGATTGGTCCACCTTTTGCCGAATTCTCTATCTCGGCAACATCTCTTTTTATAATATCTTCTTTATTAAAGGGTCTATCTTTTCTATTATTTACTCTTTCATATCTAATATTTTTATCAGCACAAACACAAATAAGTTTTAAATTAGTAAATTCTTTTTTTAATATTAGATATTCATCCCAAGAATATAGCCCATCTAAAACAGTATCAAAAGAGTTATGCATCTTTTTTATTTTAGGTAACAGGATTTTAGCAACTACTCCCATACCATGCTCTTTCCGTAAAGACTCTCTAAATTCTTTTTGACTATCAGGCGTTATTTTAATTCCTGCTTCTTTCATTTTATCATAAATAACTCCCCCAAAATATATTTTTTTATAACCTTTATTTTCTAAATAAGTAGTTGCAACACTTTTACCAGAACCACTCATCCCAACAATAGCAATTAATTTTTTCAAATTACCTCATCTCCATCTTCTTTTAACATAATTTTATCCGCTTCTTTAAAAAGTTCTTCCTTAGAGGTATTTAAAATTGTATAATCATAATCTTTATATTGGGAAACTTCAGTTTCTGTAATATGCTCTTTTTCTTTTAAAGAAAGCTTATTATCATAATTTTCTCTTTTTACATAAATAATTTTAATAAAAGGAAATCTTTTTTTCAATTCTTTAAATTCACTAATTAACCGACCATCTGTTATGATAAAAACAGAAAAATAATGTTTTAAAATATCGATATCTTCACATAATCTATTCACAAGAAAATTATCTTTATGAAGCTGATTCTTAATAACTTCAACGCCCATTTCCTGTAAAAATTCCCTTGGTTTTTCCCGCATATCACCATTCCAACTAAAATAGTTTCTAGCATATTCATATAAAGGACTTGTAATATGTAAAATACAAGCACTTTCTCCTTTAAAGTCATATTTAGTTTTCATATAATTTCCCAATAAGTCTTTTCCAGAACCAGATTTACCAGCTAATAAAAATATTTTCATCAAATCAACTCCTATTATTACATAAAAAAGACCTTAGTAGGAGCGTTTATTTTAACGCGTTACCATCCTACTTTGGTCTTAATTTCTGATAAAGGTCTCCCTTCAAAACTAAAGAAGTAGCCCCCCAAAAGTTTTGGTTAATTTCCACCATCCATTAACTCTCTATAACAAAATCGTCTTTTGGTTTTTCTTCTCTCACTGTTTTCTTATTATTTTTCTGATAATTATCAAATTTCTTACCAAGAGTTGTATTTTCAATAATGAATTCTATAATTATCTTAATTGTTGCAATCAAAGGTGTTGCAACTATCATTCCTATCATACCAAAGAAATAATTAAAAAGCAATAGTCCTAACATAATTGTTACAGGATGAAGTTTCATTGTTTTACCCATAATAAGAGGTTGATAAAAGTTATTTTCTAGTAATTGACATACGACTACTGATACTAAGCAAAAAACTCCTACCATAGGATCCACAGTAAAGCCAACAATTACCGCTGGCGCTCCTCCAATCCATGGCCCAATATATGGAATAACATCAGTAATAGCACAAAATAAAGCAAATAGAAATGGTGCTTTTAAACCAGCTAATGAAAATCCTATAGACTGCGTAATAAAGACTAAAACCATTACTAACAATACTCCTTGAACATAACTTCTAAGTTTACCATTAATTCTACTCATTAAATCTTTTGTTCCTTTATGCCAATTTTTAGGAATAATACTTAAAAGATGTCCTTGAAACTTTCTAAAATCAAAAAGGAGATAAAAACCTATCATAAGTCCTAATATAATATTAGTAGAAGTACTAATTAACCCTTTTCCAAAGTTCCATATACTATCAGGTAAATTATTAGCCAAATTACTACCAACATCTTCTATTTTATTTAAAAGTGTATTTTTATATTCCTCTACCTGTTTACTATTACCTAAATTTTCTAAAGTATCACTAGCAAAATTTTGAACATTGTCAACGATATCTGGTACTACACTAACAATATCAGAAACACTACTAGATAATGTAGGTACTGTTAAAACAAGTAAAAGAATAATACCTCCAAAAATAATTAAATATGTCAAAATACAAGCCACTACTCTTGGCATTTTATTAGCAAGTTTAGTAGCTAAAGGATCAAGTAACCAAGCAATAATAAAACCTATAAAAACAGGGGAAATAACGGATAAAATAGTGCCAATAATTTCTAATATATTCCACTCTTTAATTAAATATGTACCAATTAAAACAACTAAAATAATTACTAAAGCAAAAACAAATCTTAACAAGTTATTAGATACATGAAAAAACTGATTAATAGATCTAATATCTAACTCAGAATCTTTATTTTTTCGAAACATAACATCCCTCCGTTCTAAGTATTTTATCATATATAAAAACTTATGTAAACTTATTACTATTATAACAATAAATAATAAAAACATACTATCTTTAATAGAATATAGGAAGCAAAAATAATTGCTCCCTATATAATTATCTTTAAATAGTTTAAAATACTAAGATATAAATTTTAATTTGATAATTCTATTGTAAATGGATCTGATTTAGTTCCTGTACCTGAGGTTATCACTACGTTAGATTTTAGATTTATTGACGGACGAACACCGCTTGTGAAAGACGCACCAGTGCTGCTAGTGTAACCAACGTTGATCACATAACGCACGTCAGACGTACTATATGGTGTTAAAGTCCAATAGTTTTTATTATTATCATATCTATCAAACTGTCCTGCCATTAATTCTCCAAATCTTAATAAGCCTACCTTTGCATTAGTTATAGATGAAGTTGTACTAGTCATAGAAGTATCTGTATATTTGGCTAATTTATATGATACACCTTTTCCTACAGTTCCTAGATACCAAGTTGTCTCGTCTTCTATCATATTTTTATATGAACTATCTACATAACTATTTAAGTATTCTCCATTTAAGAATGTTCCCATTGTTGTAGTACTTGAATATTTTAGATTACCTAATGCTCTTTCTATAAATATTCCAGAACTTTTTAGAGGTTCGGCACTGGTTATCTTTGTTCCACTACCATTTTCATGACTTACTATTCTATATAGATTATTTTCATTATTTCCAAAACGAATATACTCACCACTATATCTAGTTGAAAGTTGTGTTCCTGACAAATTAGTATCATTATCTCCGTTTAAGCGATAAGGATTATCTATTGTTCCATCGCCACTCACAATTTTAACGTTAGATTTTAGGTTTATTGATGGCCGAACACCACCCGCGTTAGACGGACTATCGTAGTAAGTGTGACCATCATTGCTCACGTTACGCACGTCATACGAACTATATGGTGTTAAAGTCCACCAAAAAAGTCCATTATTTAAATAACCATCAGTTCCTCCCTTATTACTAGATTGATATTCATATATATTTAAAAGTCCTACAGGTGCTGTTACTGTTGTTGTGCCATTTGGTCTTGTTATACTTCCTAACTTTCTTGAATCTTCTGTTGCATCCCACTTTGCATTGGTTACTATAAAATCTTCATAATCTCTTAAATTTCCTAAAAAGCCATCTACACTTGTATCATTTAGCCATTCTTCCATAGAGCTTCCTTCAAAAGCTGTATTACTACCACTTGCATATGGTATTGCGCTTATATTCCATTGAGTTACTAATTTCGTTGTTTTTGCTTCATTATTTATAGATACCGCTCTCCATAACTTTCCACTATACCATATATAATTATTTGGATCTGTTCCTGTTATAAAGGTATCTTCTCCATCATCATATGTACTTCCATTATTACCAGTATTTTCTACTATTACATCTGATACTGGATCTCCTACTGGTTCTCCTTCTTTTCC
>CAMMBL010000029.1 GCA_946494015.1 uncultured Mycoplasmatota bacterium
TAAATTCTATTTCATCATCACATACTATAAAATTTAACACTTTTTCCTCCTTTTTTATACACCACACTTTTAAATTTTACCATATATTTCCAGTTTATAGTTTTTTTGTCAAAAAAAATAGTAGTAATGAACTGAACTTCAAAAGTTGGACAGTTTATAATTAGTATTGATTAGAGTATTATAATCTGTAATTTACAGGCGACAGTCCTTTTAATTTTTCTTTAATGTCATCATGATTATAATAATAAATATAGTCATTTATCGCATTTATTAAATTATCTAATGTTTTGTATTTATCTTCTTGATCATAAAAAAATTATGTTTTTAGTATTTTCCATTAAGCCATTGTCCATACTATTTCCTTTTTTAGACATACTTTGTTTTATTATTTTAGATCAGAGTAAAATATTAAATTTTCTAAATAGCTTCAATGTCTCTTTTTAATGGTTTTAATCATAATTTAACCATTAAACGATAAGCTTTTCGTTGATATTCTTTCTTTTCTTTCTCTATATAAATTTATTTTATCTTCATAACTTAATTTTGCCATATAAAAACCTCGTTTCTATTTCGTCCAAGAAACGAGGTTCATAACATATTTAACTTCTATTTTCTTTTTTTATGACACATCCTACTTTATCAATTATATTATCTGTAACTTCTTTATTCTTTTTTGAAATAACTGTTGTTCTTAATACAAACCATACTACTATAATAAATATAATTATATATAAAATTTTTCCCATAACTGGATCTTTTAAGGAGTAAAATATTGAAGCACTTGCAAATAAAATATTGAAGCCATATATTATTAATACTGTTGTTCTTTGGGAAAAATTCATACCTAATAGTTGGTGATGTATATGTTCCTTATCAGGGGTAAAAGGAGCTTGATGTTTTAAAAGTCTTCTAATAATAGCAAAAAGAGTATCTAGTATAGGAATACCTAAAATCATTAAGGGTACAAATAAACTTGTAAGAGCTGGTCCTTTAAATTCTAATAGCGTTATAACTGCTATCATAAACCCTAAATACATCGCACAATCACCACAAAATATTTTAGCTGGATAAAAATTATGAAGAAGAAAACCTAAAGTAGCACCTAACATAATAAATGTTAAAGTCATAACAAGACTACCACTTCTTCCTTGAAAGAAACCAATTATACCAATAGTAAAAAAGAAAATACTACTAATTCCTCCGCTTAAGCCATCTAGGCCATCTATTAAATTTATTATATTAACACAAGCGATAATAAAAAATATAGTTAGAGGATAAGAAAAAATACCAAAATTTATTGTATAGCCAAAAGCTGTAATATTGTTTAATAAAAAGCCACCATAAAACACTAAAATTGAAGCGGCAATAAATTGTCCTATTAATTTATTTCTTGCTTTAATCGATTTTATATCATCTATTATACCAGTTAAAACAATAATAAAACTACCAATTAAAATTGAGTTCATTTGGACACTTTCTCTACCAAATAACATATATCCTATTAAAAAAGCTAAAAATATGCCTACTCCTCCTAATTTTGGTGTTACTTTAGTATGTATATGCCTATTTCCTTCATCAGATCTTGGTATATCCATAGCACCTATATGTTTAGCTATTTTTTTCATAAATGGCATTATTAGAGCCGAGCAAATAAAGGTTGTTATTACAATCTTTAGTGTTTCTATTATTTCAGTATTCATATTTTTCCTCTTTTCTAAAATAATTATAACAAGTTGAATTTAGTTTTACAACTTTTATTATCTTATAGTTTTAATTTATAAGCATAAGAAATAAAATAAATTTTATTTCACTCTTGTCGTTATCTCTAAAGTTTCCTACTTCATAGATAGAGTAACACCACATCTTTATAGGCTTAAATTCGATAGTTACTACCATACTAATTTATTTTTTATTTAATTGTTATTATTCTATTTAAAACATTATCTATTAAGATATCTTCTTCTACTAATACACTTACATAATACTTATAGTTGCATCTTTTGAAATAGTAATATTTACTATCTTCCCTTCTATTTTATCTTTATTTCTAAATCCTCTTACTTTTAACTTAATTAGTTTTGGTAATTTTATATTTCTAGTTAGTAGATCTATTTCTATATTACTAGACTCTTTACCTTTATAAGTACTTCTTTTAGCAAATATAGAGCATCTTAAGGAACATAAATCTACTTTTTTAAGATATTATATTTATTTTCTAATTCTTTTAAATCTTTATATAAATTAAATGATTTCTGTACTTCATTTTCTTTTTGATATTTTAGATAATAATTATAAACAAAACGACTACATCCAAAAATCTTATGTATTAATATTCTTTGTTCTTTTGTTTGATGTAATCTAAATTTATATGCTCTATATATTTTTATATTTAAAATATCCCTTTAGTAACTAAATGTACTGTATAGAAAATATGTTTATCAATACATAAATTCAATATTTATTAAAAAATGCACTTTCCGTATATACAAAAAAAGTTACTTATATAGTAGCTCTTATATAGTAACTAATTATCTTCTAATAATTTTATGTTATCAAGTAAAACACCTGTTCCTTCAACTACACAAGTTAGAGGACTATCAGCGATTAAAACAGGTACTTTTAATTCTTTTTTTAATATTTCATTTAAGCCTTTAAGCATTGAACCACCACCGGTTAAAATTATTCCTTTATCTACAATATCAGCGGATAATTCTGGTGGTGTTTGTTCTAATACATTAGTTGCTGCTTTTACAATTTTATAAATTGATTCATGTAATGCTTCTTCTGTTTCTGTCTCATTTATTTCTATAGTATTGGGAAGTCCAGTTACTAAGTCCCTTCCTCTTACTTCTAATTTATTTTTCTTATCTGGCTCATATAAATTAGCAAAGTCTATCTTTATATCTTCAGCGGTTTTTTCTCCTATTAATAATTTGTATTTTTCTTTAATATATTTTACAATATCTTGGTCAAAAACATTACCAGCGATACGTACAGAAGAACTACTAACAATATCATTTAAAGAAAGAATAGCAATATCTGTTGTTCCTCCTCCAATATCTATAACCATATTAGCACTAGGTTTAGATATATCCATACCAGCACCAATAGCTGCTACTTTTGGTTCTTCTTCTAAAAATACTTTACGAGCTCCTGTTCGTTCAGCTGCTTCTTTTATAGCATTTTTCTCAACTGGAGTTACATTAGTAGGACAGCAAATTAATATTCTTGGTCTTGATAAAAAATTCCTAGCATGTATTTTTCTAATAAAGTAATCAAGCATTATTTCAGTTATTTCAAAATCAGCTATTACACCATCTTTCATTGGCTTGATTGCTTTTACTTTTTCTGGAGTTCTTCCTAGCATTTCACTTGCTTCTTTACCTACTGCTACGACTTTTTTATTATCTGTATCTATGGCTACAACACTAGGTTCATTTAAAACAATTCCTTCTCCTTTTATATAAATTAAAACATTTGCTGTTCCTAAATCTATACCTATATCTTTTGAAAGCATTATATCACGTCCTTTTACTGTTAATATTTTAGCAAAAATATTATTTATTGTAAATTGTTTTTGTTAGAAAAAAAACGGTTTTACTCCGTTTCTTCATTAGGCTTGTTTTCTTCTGTTGTACTATCGGTATTAGTATTTTCTTCTGTTGCCTTTTTTGAACTATCTTCAGTAATTACTTGATCAAAATATTTACTTGGATCAACTATTGTTCCTGATTTATATAGTTCAAAGTGTAAATGGTTACCTAAATCTTGATCTATAGCATTAGTTCCACTTTTTCCTATAACTTGCCCCTGTTTAACTGTATCATTCTTTTTCACTGATACTTCACTTAAACTTTGATAGCTGCTAATAAAATTATTATCATGTTTTATTTCTATAACATTTCCTAATAATTCATCTTCTCTTACATCTATTACAGTTCCATCTAAAACTGATACTACTTCAAATGGATCTGTTAAACCAAAGTCCATTCCAGAATTTTGAATGTATGTGTTTTCATGATAAAGAATTGATTTTTCTTGTTTTTCATTATCAGCTTGATAGTCATAAAAATATTTAAGTGTTTGTACTTGATCATTTGTATATGGTTTTACCATTTTTTCTTCTTCCTTAATTACTTCTATATCTTTATCATCTATAATGGACTTGTTAACATATTCTATGTCTTCATTAGTTTCATTATTCGCCTGCATATTTTGACTAATAAAGTATGCTCCCATTCCAGTTAGTGAAAAAGCAATTAAGTAAGCACCAATTATAATACCTTTTTTTAATCTCAATTTTTTCATTATCCACCACCTCATTAAGAGTTTTAACGAAAATGAAAAAATTATACTTTAAATTTTGTTTTTTAAAAAATTAAAGTTGATTCATATATATCCCAGATAAAATTAGTTACTAAATATATTAGTGATATTGCAAGAAAAAAATAAAATACTCGAGCTTGCCAAATTTTATGTTTTTTAAAGATTGCATTTATATTTAGAGAATCTAAACTCCATATTACTAATATTGTTATTATTAAATACAAAAAATATTTAACACTCATGTTTATCCTCATATTCTTTTATTTTATTTATTCTTCTTATATATCGTTCAATATTTGAAAAAGGGGTAGTAATAAAATTGATAATTAAATTATATGAATCTTCTAAAGAAATATTTTCATTAAGACAAATAACATTGGCATCATTATCATTTCTTGTTGCTATTACATCTTCCATATTGATAACTCTAGCAGCTCTTATTCCTTTTACTTTATTACAAGCAATAGACATGCCTATGCCACTACCACAAATAGCAATACCATAATCTATTTCTTTATTTTTAATTGCTTCACCAAGCTTAAAAGCATAATCTGGATAATCAGCACTTGTTGTTTTTTTACATCCATAATCTATTATGTCATAATCTTTTTTTAATTTTTCTTTAAGACTTTCTTTTAAATTATAACCTCTATGATCTGATGTTATTCCTAATTTCATTTTTATCACATCCTTTCTATTTATTATAACATTATCTTCTATTTTATAGTATAAATATTTTTCTATAAATTATTAAAAAAGAAGCATTATTCTGCTTCTTGGGTTAATCCATATTTTTTATTAAATTTATCTACTCGACCAGCTCTTGATATGCCTCCTTGTTTTCCTGTATAAAAAGGATGACATTTTGAGCATACTTCCACATTTAATTCATCTTTATTAGACATTACTTCAAAAGTTGCTCCACAAGCACAAGTAACTTTGCATGGTCTATAATTTGCGGGATTATTCTTTGCCATAATTTTTTCTCTCCTTTCGCCATGATATTTATTATCATAGAAATTATTAAGTGTTTTTAACACTTGTTTAATTCGTTTCTTAATATATCAAATTTTCCTTATTTTTGCAAGTAATTTTCTATTATTTTTGCCGTGATGGCTTCATATCCTAAGGTTGATGGATGAATATTAGTGGGATTAGGTAGATAATTTTTATTTTCTTTAAATAAATTATATATATCTAAATAATTTATATTATATTTTTCCGCCATTTTTTTAGTTTTAGTAATTAAATATGAATAAAGTCTTTCTATTATTAAGTTATTATTAGATATTGGATCATAATAGCCTATAAAAATTATTTTCTTATTCGAATATTTTCTTATTTCTTTTAATAATTTCTCTAAGTCTGTTAGAATCTCATCTGCTATTATCGTTACTTCTTGGTTTGATAATACTTCTATTGAAGTTGTTGATAAAGTTAGTTTAGATAAAATATCATTTGATCCTATTGATAATGTTATTAAATCTGCTTCTCTTATACATTTTTTTAAAGATAATATTTTATTATCTTTTTCTACAGTTTGATTTGTTTCAAGATTATACAGTAAATCATCTATTCTTTTTCCACTACTTGCAAAAGCATTAGTAAATGATTTTAATTTATTATTTTGTTTTAAATAATTTGCTAAGTGATTAGTATAACCATAATTAGTATTACCATTAGAGTCAATTCCTACACTTAGATAATCTCCTAACGAAAGATAATTGATTTTATCAGTATGATTAAAATAATATATTGTATAGATAATTATACATAAGAAAATTAAGAACAAAATTTTTTTGTATTTCATTTTTACCTCCAAAAAAAATTAGAGTTATATATAATATTTATATTTCTCTAATTTTTAATTTAGTACTTATTTACTTTTATATATCTATTATTTCTAATTTTGCTCCTACGCCTAATAACTTTTCTACAATATTTTCATAACCTCTTAATATATGTTCAACATTCGTTATTCTAGTAGTTCCTTTAGCCATAAGACCAGCAATTACTAAAGCGGCTCCTGCCCTTAAATCTGTGGCTACTACATCAGTTCCTACTAAATCTGTTGGCCCTATAATCGTTGAAGTTTGATTCTTTACTCTTATATCAGCACCCATTTGATTAAGATATGGAATATGCATAAATCTATTTTCATATATTGTTTCTTCAATTTTACTTTGACCTTTACATTTTGTTAATAACGGTGTTAGTGGCTGTTGTAAATCTGTAGCAAACCCTGGATAGGTTTGGGTTTTTACATTTATTGGTTTATAGTTTTTTTCACTACTTACTATAATATAATCTGTCCCTATATCAAGAAAGACTCCCATTTCTTCTAATTTACTAGTTAAAGCTTCAATATGTTCTGGAATAATATTAGATATTTTTAAATTATCACCTATTGCTGCTCCTAATATTAAATAAGTTCCTGCTTCAATTCGATCAGGTATTACTTCATGAAAACATTTTCCAAGGTGTTCTACTCCAGTAATTTCGATACTACTAGTTCCAGCACCTCTTATTTTAGCTCCCATATTATTTAAAAGCGTAGCTACATTAACTATTTCTGGCTCTTTTGCAGCATTATCTATAATAGTTGTACCTTTAGCTAATGTTGCAGCTAACATAATATTTATAGTGGCTCCTACACTAGCAAAATCTAAGTAAATGTTTGCTCCTTTTAATTCTTTTGCTTCTACTGTATAAATATTATCTTTGTTTGTTACTGTTGCTCCTAAGGCTTCAAAACCTTTAAGATGTAAATTAATGGGACGTGCTCCTATTGAACAGCCACCAGGTAGAGCTATTTTTACTTTTTTGTATTTTCCAAGAATAGCTCCCATAAAATAATAAGATGCTCTTAATTTTTTAGTATACGAACTAGGAATTTCTTGGTTAATCATTTCACTACTATTGATAACAAGACTTTCAGTTGCTCTTTTGAATTTAACATTTAAAAACTTTAAAATTTCGCATAGTGCATCAGTATCTGTAATATCAGGAACATTACAAATAGTTACATCATCATCAGAAAGTATAGCGGCGGGAATTAAAGCTACTACACTATTTTTTCCTCCGCTTATTCTAATAGTTCCTGTTAATTTATTCCCTCCTGTTATTTCTAGTAATTTCATAATTCAACCTACTTTCTTTCATTATATTATATTACTTTTTTATTTTTTTGAGCTAAGAAGTTTAGGATTAAAAACTGTAACTAGCTCTTTTATTTTTTCTTTCATAGCTTTTTCACCACTACTAATTACTTTCCTTGGATCATAAACAGTTTCATTTTCTTTAATAAATTTTACTACAGCATTATGCCAGGTGACTTGTAATTCAGTATTAATATTTATTTTACTAATACCACAAGAGATGGCTTTTTTTATCATATCATAAGGTATTCCTGTACCTCCATGTAAAACTAATGGTATTGGTAAAGCTTCATTTATTTCTTTCATTCTTTCAAAATCAAGATTAGGTTTTCCTTTATATAAACCATGAACAGATCCAAGAGCTGGGGCTAGAGCATCTATATTAGTTTTACTTATTTCTAGACAATCTTCTAATGTAGCTCTAAAAATATCACCATAAACATTATCTTCTGTACCACCAACATGACCTACTTCAGCTTCTACAGAAACACCTTTAGGATGGGCATAATTTACTACTTGGCTAGTTATTTTTTTATTAGTTTCTAAATCATATTTACTGGCATCTATCATAACTGAAGAAAATCCAGCATCAATTGCTTCTTTACAGCTTTCAAAACTACTACCATGATCTAAGTGAAGACATACAGGAATAGTTATATTTAAATCCTTTATTAAACCTTCTACTAATAGTCTAACAGTATAGAAACCTCCCATATATTTTTTAGCACCCTCACTAACTCCTAAAATGACAGGAAGATTTAACTCCTGCATTTCTTCTAATATATATTTAGTCCATTCTAAATTATTAATATTAAAATGAGGAATAGCATACTTATTTTTTTTTGCTTCTTGTAACATTTCATTAAAATTTACTAACATAAACAACACCTTTCATATATATAATAAGCAATTATAATAGGTTTGTCAAAAGAAAAAGAAAGATATACTTTCTAATTGTTTGGAAAAATTGTTTTTAAATTATAGTTACCATTTTCTTGTTTTTCAAAAGAAAAAGTATAAATAGGTATATCTTCATATATTTCTTCAAAAAATTCATCTGTATCATTAGCATCTATATTAGTATATTCTTTTAATAAGATTGTATTGGCAACATCTAAATATAAGTTATATTTATCATTAATTTTATATTCATCTTTATTATTATTATAATCTTCAGATAAAATCATAACTTTTAAAGAAATATTTAATTTGTTATTTTCTTCTTCTATTGAATATAAATTTATTTTAAAACGAAACATATATGTTCCACCACATTCACCACCAAAACTATAATAATTATTTGTTTTATAATCATATAATATCGCTGAACATGGCTTAATATCAAAATTAGAGTAATCTTCAAGAGTATATTTTACGGGGTCTTCACCAAAGAATTTAAGATATTTTTCATCAAAACTTACTTTTGACATTTTAGAATAAATTTTTCCATAATTATTTTCAATATTTATATCATCAGCATTTCCTTCGGCTTGATAGATCATAAATAGTTTAACCATATTATCCATTTCTTCAACCTTTATCTCTTTTCCTTGATAAAAATATTTATTTCTTTCAAAATCTTTAGTAATTATATTATATAATTCTTGAACTTGTTCACTTTGGTTTTTTATGTTAATTGTTTTTATTCTTTTTATAGTTGGTTTTATTCTTTTTATGCTTTTTAAATAATAATCTTTTTCTTCTTTACTGTAGGCAAAAGTATATTGGTATTCACTAACTTTATCATAATCTTTTTCTATATCAAAAGTATCAGCATTTAAATTTTCGATAACTTTTCCTGTTGGTAATTCTATTTCTTTACTATCATTGTTAACAATAGCAACGGCAACATTTACTAAAATATCTTTTTTCTTCTTTTTAACATCTAAAAATTTAATTGCTAAACTCTCATTTTTATTACCCATATCACAAGATACTCTACCTTTATTTTCATAAACAGTGGTTGTTTGATTGTATGCATATTTTTGACAATCTGAAGTAACAAAGTCTTTATTAGTTATTGCAAGTTTATTACCATATAATTTTTTTATAGTTTCTTCTAAATCATCTCTTTTAAATCTATCTTTATTTGTAAATTGTTTAAGTGCTGTTTCTTTTAAATATTTTTGTGGTAAATTCTTGATATTAAGTTCCTTATCTTCATATAAAACATATTTCTTTACACCATTTTCGCTATAAGTAATATTATATCTTTCTAATAATTCTTGGGCGGTTTTTATTAATTTTTCTTTAGCTATATCATCTTGATTTTCCTTATTTTCAGTTTCATCTTGAATTAATGGATATATTCCTTCATATATTGTTTTATTTTCTTTATAAAAACCTATAATAATTACTACTATTATTATTAATGACACTATTATTGTATATTTTAACTGATCTTTTTTTAATTGATTTATTTTTTTCATACTCTTTCCCTTTATAAAATTATAACACATTTAGTTATATAACGAAAAAAAAGAAGTGTTATTTAACTTCTTTTACAAGTGGGTTTACAGTATGAAATCTTAAAGGAAGAATTTCTTTTTTCATAATTTCTTCCATTTCTTCATCTGTAATTATTCTTTTTCTCATAAAACTTCACCCAATTTTATTTTTAACTAAGTTTTATTTTTTTATTCTAAAAAATAACTAATTGCTAAAATAAATAAGATAATACTTCCTATAATATTGGCAATTTTTCCAAATTTTAAAGTTAAAAATTTACCTATATTAAGGCCTAAAAAAGTAAAGATAAAACTAGTAATAGCAAATATAGTTCCTGCTAAATAAATATTTTCATTATGTGTTCCTAAAGCTATACCAACAGAGAAACTATCAATACTAACACTAAATCCGAACAAAAAAGCATTAGCTAAGCTCTTAAAATCTTTTTTTTCTTCATCTAATTCTTTAATATTAAGCAACATTTCAATACTTAAAATAGTAAAGATTATTCCTACTAAAATATCTGGATTACTAATTATATGGTGGACAATAAATAGCCCTAATACACTTCCTAAAAGTGGCATTACAAAATGAAAGATACCTACTGTTATGCTTAAAAAGTTTTTGATTTTTTTTGATAGATTTAATGTACCATAGACAATTGCTAACGAAAAAGCATCCATACTTAAACCTATCGCTAATATTATAAAACCAAGAATGTCCAAAGTAATCACCTATCAAATTTTATTCAGATAGGTAATTATTTATTATAAGTATTTATCTATCATTTCTTTAACAAATGATTTATATTCAACTTCATCAGTGTTGTTATCCTCTCCTTCCATTAAACATAAGGGAGGAAATAATACACACCACCAATTTTCACCATTTCCATTACCAAGGGTTACAACTAAAGATTCATAATAACCTTCTTCATAAATAATGCCTTTATATTTTTTTTCTGGAAAATAATTTATTCCAAAGTTTACCTTATATGTTGTATTTATTTTATTAGTTAAAAGAGTTCTTTCAACTAAAGATTCAAAATGTTTTTCATTTTCTTTTAAAATAGTTCTTGTTTCATCAATACTTTTACTATTTTTTAAAAGTATCTCTAAGTCTTGTTCTAAAGTGTTTTTAACAATAGTTTTAGCATCTTGGTCTTCTTTAGTATTAGATTCTGCTACTACTCTAAATCTAATCGCTTCATCGGGTATAACTATCTCATCACTTTTTTTATTTAAATTAGGTATAAATACTAAGATTAAACTTGCTAAGATTAAATATTTTTTCATTTAAAAATATCACCCTTTCCATACTTAAATAATGAGTGATATTAATTTTTTTAATCAATTTTTTTTTCGACAAAAAGCATTCTATCTTTATTACTTAAATCTTTTTTTATCGTTATTTTACTATTAGGAATAATATTTTTTATTATTTTTTTTAATTCTTCTCCTTCAAGATATCCTATTTCAAAAGCAATTAAATAATTAACGTTTAAATAGTTATTGATATCTTTTAAAATATTTCTATAGCAATCTAAGCCATCTTTACCTCCATATAATGCTAGATGAGGTTCATTGTTCTTAACGATATCTTCTATTTCTTCTTCTGTTTTTATATATGGGGGATTTGAAACAATAATATCATATTTATCTATTGGAATATTACTAAACCAATCACTTTTTATGAAGTTAACATTTAAACCTAAGGTTTTAGCATTATCTTCTGCTACCTTCAAAGCTTTCTCACTAATATCTACTAGTGTTACATCTGTATCTTTAAAAAAATGTTTTAAAGTTAAACCTATCACACCACTTCCACAACCTAAATCTATAATTTTAGCATTATATAGCTTTTTATTTTCTATGTAGTTTTTTATATTTTGAACTAGTTCTTCGGTTTCAAATCGTGGTATTAAAACATTTTTATTAACTTTAAAGATTAATCCATAAAAATTAACGTGACCTATTACATATTGAATAGGTCTATTCTCACTTAAGGATTTTAATGAATCTTTATAAAGTTTAACTTTATCTTCTTCTACAATTTTATCTAACATAGTTAAAAGTTCTAAAGGATTTACTTCTAGAAAAGTAGCTAGTAGCATTTTTGCATGTGTACTAGTTGTATATTTTTTTCCATAAACTATCAATTCTTCTACGGTCATTCTTCTTCTCCAGCTAATTTTCTTCTTTGATCTTCCATGGTTAACGCGTCAATTATTTCTTCTAAATCACCATTCATAACCCTATCTAAATTATTAGTAGTAAAGCCTATTCTATGATCTGTTACTCTATTTTGGGGGTAGTTATATGTCCTTATTTTTTCAGCTCGATCTCCAGTTCCTATTTTATTACGACGAGATATGCCTTCTTCTTCTTCTTTACGTCTTAATTCTTGTTCATAAAGCCTAGCTTTTAATACTTTCATTGCTTGTTCTTTATTTTGAATTTGGCTTCTTTCATTTTGACAAGTAACAACTGTATTTGTTGGAATGTGTGTTATACGAACAGCACTGTCTGTTGTATTTACTCCTTGTCCACCACAACCTGATGAACGATAGATATCAATTCTAAGGTCAGAAGGATTTATTTCAATATTAACATCTTCAGCTTCTGGCATTACAAGGACTGTAGCTGTTGATGTTTGAATTCTCCCATTACTTTCTGTAACTGGTATTCTTTGGACTCTATGAGAGCCACTTTCATACTTAAGCTTAGAATAAGCACCTGTTCCTTTAACCATAAATTCTACTTGACTAAAACCTCCAGCGGTTCCTTCTTCAGCATTAATTAATTCTGTTTTAAATCCTACTTTATCAGCATATTTAGAATACATTCTATAAAGATCTCCAGCAAAGATATTAGCTTCATCTCCGCCAGCTGCTCCTCTTATTTCGACAATAACATTTTTACTATCATTAGGATCTTTAGGTATTAAAAGTATTTCTAAATCATGTTCTAATTTTTCTTTTTTTTCTTCTAAGGCTTTTAATTCTTCTTTAGCCATTTCTTTTAATTCTTCATCCTTTACCATCTCTTTAGTTTCAGGTATATCTTCTAAAACTTTTTTATATTCGCGATACATATTAACTGTTTCTTCTAATTCTGACATTTTTTTTGATAACTCTCTAGTTTTGTTAATATCTTTTAAAACTTCTTCATTCATTAGTTCTGTTTGTAAGTTTATATATTTTTTTTCTGTAGCATCAAGACGTTCTATCATTATAACCAGTCCTTTCTTTTTCTTTGTAATTATAGCATAGCTTACTACTAAATACAATCTTGTTTTTCAAATCAACATCTGGAAATTTTCTTTTATTTTTTCTATTTTTTTGTTTTTCTTTTACTATTTAATTATGACATCTTTACCTTGAAGATAATTATTAAAATCTATGTATAGCAATGGTACTAGAATCTTCTGACAATATATTTTTTAAGTGTTATTAATATAACATAAAAAAAGAACTAAGATATTTTAGTTCTCCTCTAATTCGTCTTCTTCTACTACTACTAAATCTTTTAAATCTTCACTAGCATCATCATAATCATCATCTTCATCAGTATCACCTGAATCATAATTATCTTCTTCTATTTCATCAGGTAAAATTGTATCTTCTTTTATTTCTTCTTCGTCATCATCCTCATCTTCTTCATCTGTTACTTTTACTATTTTATCAGAAGTATGACGACTTCTTAAATCCCAACAACCATCTTCTAGTAAAATAAATCTTTTATCTGTTGTAAGTAATGTATAATAATCACCTATTTTTTCTTCAAAAGTTTTAGCAGGAAGTTCTAGTAATGTTACTACTTTTTTAAATAAATCAGCAGTATTCATTTTTCCTTCTTCTTCTAATATATAATAAGTTATATCTTTATGAGATAATAATTCTAAATCTTCTTTTTTCATTTTAGCTAACTTCATAAAAATTCCTCCTATAGCTAAGAGCATTATATGCTATTTATTGTTATTTGTGAATAAATCATATAAACTTATAGCATGTTTTTTTTTAAAAGGCAATACTTTTTTATATATTTGTATATTTTTACAGAATTAGACGATTATATTTTCTACATTTTATCTGGTACATCTATTGCTAGAATATTTAATAATTCTTCATTAGTTTCTTTTATAAGTTTTGTTAAAGTTAACCAACTCTCTTTAGTTTTATCATTAGTTTCAGTTAGAATATGATTTTCTTCATAAAACCTGCTATATAAACTTGTTAGGTTATATATATAATCAGCGATAGGACTCAAATCTTTAGCATTATAAGCTTTATGTAAAGTATTATTCTTTTCCATTAATAGAAGTATTATTTCTTTTTCTGTATTAACTGGTTTATTGTAGTAGTTATTATAAACTATTTCTTGTTCTTTAGCTTTAGTTAAGATAGATTTCATTCTAATAGTATTATATAAAATATAAGGGCCTGTCTTACCTTCAATATCAATAAATTTATTAATATCAAAGATATAATCTGTTGTTCTATTAGGTAAAAAGTCAGCATATTTAATAGCAGCAATTGTTATTTGAAAAGCTATTTTTTCTTTATTTTCCATATTTTTATTCATATGATTAAGTATTTCTTCTTTGACATTTTTTATTAAGCCTTTTAATGTTGCAGCATTACCATCTCTTGTTTTAAATGGTTTTCCATCTTTTCCATTCATTGTTCCTATTCCATAAAAGTCTAATTTTGTACTTTGAGGAACTAATCCTGTTTTATATGATGCTCTAAATACTTGATGAAAATATAACTCTTGACGCATATCTGCTATATACCATATTTCTTTTGGACTGAATCTTTTCATGCGTGAAGTAATAGTTGCAAGTTCTCTTGTAGCATATAGCGTTGCTCCATTACTTTTAATAACGACAAGTGGAGGCATAGGAGCTTTGTCAGTATCTTTTATTACTTCTACGATTTTAGCACCTTCACTATTAATTAAATAACCAGATTTATTCATAATATCTAATGTTTCTTTTATATATGGAAAAGCATCACTTTCTCCTTCCCATAAATCAAAGTCAGTATTTAATTCTTTATAAAGATTTTTTATATCTTTTACAGATATTTCTTTAATTTTATCCCATAAAGCGACATAACCTTTATTTTTCCCTGATTCTAATTCAGCGGTTATTTCTCTTACTTCATTCATTATCGTTTCATTGTTTTTAGCTTTATTATTAGCAAGAGGATAAATTTCTTCTAAGTCTTTACTAGTTATAGGTAATTCATCCCAAGTAGTTTCATCTTTTCCACTAAAATAATTAAGATTAGGATATCTTTCTTTTATTTCATATATTACCATACCAGATTGACGACCAATATCGCCAAAATGAACATCTGCTATTACTTCTTTACCAAGATATTTAGCTAATCTTTTTAAAGCTTCTCCTATATTTGCACTTCTTAAATGACCTACATGTAGGGTTTTAGCAATATTAGCACCACCATAGTCAATAATTATTTTTTCTTTAGATAGTTTTTCCACATCTTTTGTGGAACTATTAATAACTTTTTCCACATATTCTGTTAATAACTCATCTTTAAAGCTTAAATTAATAAAACCAGCTCCAGCAATATTTATATCTTTAAAATAACCTGTTTCTTCTAAACAATTAACAAGAACTATGGCAATATCTCTTGGAGATTTATGCATAACTTTAGCAAGTTTCATTGCATCATTAATTTGATAGTCACCTAGTTCTTTTTTACTACTTCTTATTAGTTTTACTTCTTCTAAAGGAATATCTTTTTCTTTAAATTTATTTAAAATATCTTTTTCTACTGCATTTAAAAAGTTCATATTAGCCTCCATTCTACTTTAAATTCATGTTTAAAGTCATTACCATCTATTTTATATATTACTTCATAAGTTGTATTATCTTTATTTATATTAAATGTTTGCATGGGAACAAAACCTGTTTGTTTTAAATCTTTTAAAAAAACTTCAAAATTAGTTTTTTCGTTTTCCACAAATTTATAACTTAAAATAGTATCTTCTGTTTCCCGTAACATAATATTATCATCAAGAAAAATTGTTAAAACAGCTTTATCATCTTGATATTGAATTAAGTTTTTTTCTTCATCTAAAGTTCCTTTACCTTCAAAAGGTATTTCTTCATCTTTATTTTTTATTTTAGATTTTATAAATATATCTTTCATAAAGTCACGTCCTTTTTTCGACTTAAATTATAACAAAAAATTAACTAAGTTACAACTTATTTGTTTTAAGTAAGAAATTTTGGGTATTACTAAAATTAGGTGATATAATCTGAAAAATAAAACTAAATTTATTTTAGGGAAAAACCTAAAAAAAGGGCA
>CAMMBL010000030.1 GCA_946494015.1 uncultured Mycoplasmatota bacterium
ATTCTTTCGCTTTTACTATATATTCCTTCTCGCCATTTATTGTTGTTATTAAATAGGCAAAGGTTATTCCTATAATTAATATTAATATTATTAATATACTAATTATTATTATCTTTTTATTTTCCTTAATTACCTCTTTCATTTACTTCTATCCTTTCTTTATTTTACTACATTAAAAAGAACAGAATATAATTATCCTGCTCTTATTTCATAGTAAAAGAAAGGTACTAGATTATGGCTAAATGACCCCCCCCCAGGTAACTATTTGTAAACGGATATTCATCATCTTTTACCTACTCCTTTCTCCTATCTTCTTATAACTTTATGTTAACATATTTAGACATGTTAGTCTATAACTTTCTACAATTTATATATATTATAATTGTAGTTATACAATAGATGTGAAACATTTCTATATATAAAAAATGACTTAAGCCTTATAATTGAGTTATATCAAAAAAAACAATTAATAAGAAAGGACTTAAGTCATGACAAGTATATCACAAAAAAATACATGATATCTACCCCATGAATTAAAAACCAGAATTCATGCTGTAGAAACATATAGAAATGGTAATTCTATTGAGTATGTATGTAGAAAATATCATATTTCAAGAGTCTCTCTTTAGAGGTGGAATAAAAAGTATAACGGTGCTCCCGAGTCATTAATGGATAAATCACATCGTCCAAATTCAAAACATCCTAATGCTCATACAGATTTAGAAATTAAATGGCTTAAAGATTTAATAAGAAGAAATCCTCATATAACTTTATGCGAATTATGGGTAAAACTTAAAAGAAATAAAGGCTATAAAAGACATATTGTTAGTTTATACAGATTATTAAAAAGAATTGGTTTTTATAATCAAGTATTAATTAGTGGTACATCAAATTACAAACCCAAAAAATATAATACTCCAAAGGAATTAGGTAAAAAATGGCAAATTGATGTTAAATATGTTCCAAATGAATGTAAAACAGATTCAATACCAGAAGATTTAAGATTTTATCAATATACCTGTATAGATGAAGCTTCACGTGAAAGATATTTATTCTGGTATACAGAACATACACCTATTAATACTGTTGATTTTATTAAAAGATGTATTGAATATTATGATTATAAGCCTAAAGAAATACAAACTGATAATGGTACTGAATTTACTTATAATAGAGAAAAAATAAAAGTTTTACATCCTATGGATGAATATTGCATAAAGCAAAATATTCATCATCATAAAATAAGGCCTAGAACACCTAGACATAATGGAAAAGTAGAAAGAAGCCACAGAAATGATAATGAAAGATTCTATTCTTTTTTAACTTTTTATTCATTAGAGGATTTAAGATATCAAGGTAAACAATACTTAAAAAGATCTAATAATATTCCCATGCAAGTTTTAAATTTTTTAACACCCATTGAAATGAGAAATAAATTATTAAATATATAAAAAACAACTCAGTTTAGACTAAGCTATTTTTCATATAATTCTTGTTTCACATCATTGACTAATATTCATTTCTACAATTTATATATATTATAATTGTTTTAATACTATATAAAAAGATGAGCTTACATCATCATCTCATCTTCAAAATTATTAACAGCATTTTTCATTTTTTGTTTCATCATGTTAAGCTTAGCTGGGTTATTTTTAAAATATTTATATATACCATAACCTGCTACAGCCATAACACCAGCTGTTACCATCATTTTTTTCTTATCCATAATATTCCTCCTAATCCTATTATGGATAATTAATTTTAGATTATACCATTTTTTAAATAAAAATCTAATGTTGTATTTCTTTTTTTCTCATTATTATTATTAATAGCCATCTCTAAAGCTTTTTCATCACCAATCAAAATTAATTTCTTTTTACTTCTAGTAATACCTGTATATATGAGTTTACGATACAACATTTTATTATAACCTTTAACAATTGGCATAATTACAATATCAAATTCACTACCTTGACTTTTATGAATGGAAATTGCATAAGCATGAGTAAAATTATTAAATGATGATCCTGTATATTTAACTAAATTATCATCAAAATCTATATATATTTCTTTTTTAGGATTAGTTTTAATTCTTGTTATAACACCAACATCTCCATTAAATACATTATCATCAGGCATGTTTGCTAGTTGAATAACTTTATCATTTTCTCTATAAGGAACTTCATTAATTATAAGTTCTTTTGTTAATGGCTTTTTAGGATTAACTAACTCTTGTAAAGTTTTATTGATATTATCTATACCATTCATAGTTTTATAAAGAGGTGCTAAAACTTGAATTTTTTCATTTTTATTTTTTTCATATTCTTCTCTTATTTTTTCTAAAACCATATTATCAGAACATTTAATAAACTTTAAATCTTCTTCTTTATTAAATAAATCTATATTTAATTTTCCTTCATTTATATCATGAGCGAAAGTAATAATATTAGAATTTTTCCCTTGCCGATACAAATTTTTTAAAGAAATAACTTCAAGTTCTTCACTGTTAATTAAATCAGCTAAAACATCTCCCGCACCAACACTAGGTAATTGATTAGCATCACCTACAAAGATTACTTTACAATTACTTGATAAACCTTTTAAGAGATTATAAAGTAAGAGTGTATCAACCATACTTGATTCATCTATGATAACAAATTTGGCTTTACTTTTATTATACTCATTAATTTGAAAATGATTAGTATCTTTATTCCATTTTAAAAAACGATGAATAGTAGATGCTCCTAAACAACTAGCTTCACTCATTCTTTTAGCAGCTCTACCAGTTGGTGCTAGTAATATTAAGTCTTCTTGTAATTGCTTTTCACTATATTTATTTAAAGTTTGATATAAATCTATAATTCCCTTTATAATTGTAGTTTTTCCAGTACCAGGTCCTCCTGTTATTACTAAACATTTATTAGTTAAAGCTTTCTTTATCGCTAAATTCTGTTCACTATTATAATTTATTTTATTTTTTTGTTCTATTTCTTTTAGATATTCATCATATTTTTTTATTTCTATTTCCTTTTCATGGCCTAATAATCTTAATCTTCTAGCGATAAAGATTTCAGCATCATAATATTCTTTTAAATATATACGATTATCTTTGATAACTACTAATTCATCTTTAACTAAACTATTTAAAGCTTCAAGTAATAAATCATCATCTACTTCTATACTAAGCACTCTAAAAAAATATATTTTTAAAGATTCTAAGTAAAAAAAAGTATGTCCAGATACATTAGTTAATTCTCTTAAAATATAAATAAAAGTAGCTCTAATTCTTTTAATATTAAGTTTATCTAAAGCTTCTTTTAAGAAAATATTATCACAAATTTTAAAATTAATATCTAAAATATCATAAAAAGGACGATAAATATCATCATTTATAATATCTATACTTTGTTGTTTATAATAACTATATATTTTTAAAGCATCTTTAGTTGTAAAACCAAGTTTCGTAATATTTAAAACCGTTTCATAGCTACCTTGATAATTAACTAACGCTTCATGCAAAACTCTAACTTGTTTTTCAGTTACTCCTTTTACTAATAATAAATTATTAGGAGTGTTTAAAATTACATCAAATGTTTTTTCTTTAAACATATCAACTATTTTAAGTGCTGTTTTTTTACCTATTCCTTTAAACATATCACTAGATAAAACACTAATAATAGCATCATTTTCTTGAGGTAAAACTCTTGTAAAACTTCCTACTTCAAACTGTTCTCCATATTTTGGATGATTTACAACATTACCTTCTAATATATAAGTATCAAGTTCATTCAAATCTGGTAAATAACCTGTTATAGTAATAGTTTTATTAATAAAGCGCTCTAAATCATTACTGCTTTCTTTAACTTTAAAAAGACCGATAAAATAATTGTTATTAGTATTACGATAAATTGTTTTTTTATAGTTTCCAGTTAAATTACTCATCTATCTCTCCTATCATACTTCCTAATAAATAGCTCTTTAATTTAACGTTTTTTATAGTATTAGGTTCTATTTTTTCTTTAACTTTAACTTTAAGATAATTACTAGTATGACCTATGCTAACTCCATCTTTATATTCTTCAAATAAAACAGGAAGACTTAAAGAAATAAAGCTTGATGCATATTTTTGTTCTAATTCTTTAGAAACTTTAAGTAATCTTCTTGCTCTTTCTTTTTTTATACTATTATCTAAATGTCCACTTAAAGTTTCAGCTTTAGTTTTTGATCTTAAAGAAAATGGAAAGACATGAATTTTACTAAATGCAAATTTTTGACAGGTTTTAATAGTTTCTAAAAAATCTTCTTCACTTTCATTCGGAAAACCTACTATAACATCTGTAGAAATAGAAATATTAGGACGAATATTTCTTATTTTTTCTAATTTTTTAGAAAAGTATTCTAAATCATATTTTCTATTCATTAATTTTAATATTTTATCACTACCTGCTTGAAGGGGAATATGGAGATGATCAACTATAACTTTATTGTTTTCAATAATTGCTAAAACTTCATCTGTTAACTCTGTTATTTCTATACTAGATATTCTTAAACGTTCTAATCCTTTAATTTTAATTAATTCTTTTAAAAGGGCAGCAAAATTTGTATTTAAATCAACTCCATAGTTTCCAGTATGAATACCTGTTAAAACTATTTCTTTAAATCCATTAGATACTAATGCTGATACTTCCATAACAACTTGATCTAACTTTTTAGAACGACATTTTCCTCTTACATATGGAATAATACAATAACTACAGAAATTTTCACACCCATCTTGAATTTTAACAAAAGCTCTACATCTACCTTTAAAATCATTAATAAACATATCTTCAAATTCATCTTTATCTAAGGATATATGTCTAATAGGTTCTTTATTAGTAAAATATAAATCAAGAAATTCTACTATTTTACTTTTATCTTTATTACCAATATAAATATCTACATTATTTGACTCTAGTGGATGATCTTCAACATAACATCCCATCGCTACTATACAAGCCTTAGGATTTAATCTTTTAACTCTATTTATAATTTTTCTACTTTTAATATCAGCTGTATTAGTTACGGTACATGTATTAATAATATAAACATCACAAACTTCATCAATACTACCAATTTCATATCCAGCTTCTATTAATTTTAATATTACATACTCACTTTCATAGGTATTAACTTTACACCCTAATGTATAAACACAAGCCTTCATTATTACACCCCATTTATTTTTTTCTAACTAATGCTCTACCCTTTCCATCATTAATAGGATAATATAAATATCCATAATTTCCTGGTTCATTTGCATGATTAATACATACATCCATAATTAATGTTTTAGTTAAAGCTTCATCCCTACTTTCATCTTTTCCTTCTATTTCATAAAAACTTTGATAATCAAGACCAATTTTATAACTACTTCCTTCATATATATGTTCTTCACTTGGTAGTTTGATATTCTTATCCCCGGTAATTAAATTTTTTAATGTTTTTAATTTATATTTAAGTGTTTCACTAGTATTAGAGAAATTATTTTTAGTATAATTAATACTAAAATTAAAATTATCTTTAAGATATAATAATCTTTCTTTTAAGGGTAAATTAACAATATAAAAATATTCTTGAAAAGATATAATTTCCTCTCTTTGTTTTAAGTAATTAACAGTCTTTTCCCCTTCTACTTTAAAAAAATCATCATTTGCAAGATCACTTACTGTACTAATATATTTATTTAATTCTCTAGTATTTAAATGAGTATAACACATATAAATTAAATCTTTCTTTTGGATATAAATTGTATTTTTATCATTTGTTATTATTTTCATATTTAAAACCTCCCCATAAAGTACTCTATATTATAACAAAAAAATTAAAGAAAGAAAAGATAAAATTTCAGTAGTTGTTATTTTACTAAAAAAGAAGATTAAAAAACTAATTAATAAAAAAGGCCCAAAAGGTATCATATGTTCTTTATTTTTATATAACAGATATAAAGATATTGGTAAAGCTATAAAACTAGCTAAAAAGATACTTAAAAGTCCTAAAAAAGGATCTAAAACTAAGCCTATAACAAATAATAATTTAACATCCCCTCCCCCTAATGATTCTTTTTTAAAAAGAGCATTTCCAAATTTCATTAAACAAAACATAAAAAAAAATAAAGATAGACCACTTATAATAGAAAAGAAAACACCATTAAATCCATTTTTTAAAAACTCTATTATTATAATAGCAACAGAAAAAAACAATAAAACCTCATCAGGAATTATTAAATATGTTAAATCACTACTAAAAATAATCATCGCCATACTAACAATTAAAAGAGCAATAACTAAATCAAAACTAAAATTAAAACTATAATAACTAAGAGCATATAAACATCCAGTAAAAAGTTCAATAAATAAACTAAGAGGACTTATTTTTTCTTTACAATAACGACATCTACCTTTTAATCTTATATAAGAAAATATAGGTATCAAATCATACCAAGCCAATTGATGATGACACTTATCACAAACACTTCGCGATTTAACAAAATCTTTATTAGTACTTAATCTTATCCCTAAACAACAAAAAAAAGAACCAAAGAATAAACCAATTATAAAAAAAGTAATAATATAAACAACTTCCATTTTTCTCTCCTTATTGAATATTACTATAAATACCAAACATAGGCACAACAATAGATAATAAAATGACTCCTACTATTAAAGCCAAAAACGCAATCATTACAGGTTCTATAAAACTTTGCATTTGTTTTACTAGAGTTTTATGTAATACTTGATAATAATTAGCAACTTTTTCCATCATTAAACCAAGTTGCCCTGTTTTCTCTCCTGTTACAATCATTTCATAAGCTGCCACAGGAAAAGCAAAATTTCCTTTAAAAGCTTCAGAAATATTTTCTCCTTTATTAAGATTAGAAATAGTTTTAGCAATTAATTCTTTATATACTTCATTATTAGTAACTTTTGATAAAACTTCCATACTATCAGTAATAAAAACACCATGATTTAATAAAGCAGCAAATGTTTTAGTAAAATTATAAACTTCATTATAAATTATTATTTTCCCAAACACAGGAAGATGCATTCCTAATATTTGCACATTTTTTCTAAAAATATATATTTTTTTATAAAGGTAAATAAAAATAGCTATTATTAATAAAATAATTAATATTATATATAAGTAATTATTGACAAGAAAATTACTAGCATTCATAACGAAAGTAGTAATAAAAGGAATATCAGCATCATTATTTTTATACATATCAACAAATTTAGGAACAATAGTAGTTAATATAAATACTATAACTAAAAGAGCAATTGATAATACAATAAGAGGATAAGTCATCGCTGAGATCGTTTGTTTTCTTGTTTCTTCTTTAGATGTATAATATGACGCCATATCATCTAATACTGAAGTTAAATCTCCTGTTAATTCAGCTGTTTTAATCATGTTTATTAAAAGATTAGGAAATTTATCATTTTGTTTACGTAAAGCTTTTGATAAACTTTCTCCTTTTAAAAGCTCATAAACGATATTTTGATAAACTTTTCTTTGCTCATCGTTTTCACTTTGTTTTTCTAAAATTCTAACTGAATCTATTAATGGAATACCAGCTTTTAAATAAGTAGATAATTGAGTTAGAGAAAAAGATAAATCGCTAGCATTAAAACGCCCCCCTATATTAATATCAACATCATAAAATTTACGAGGTTCAACTTTTATTACCTTATATCCTTCATTATTTAAGAAATTTTTTACTTCATCAATATTAATACCATCAAATGTTCCATTTATTACTTTTCCATTACTACCAACAACTTTATACCTAAAAGCTATTTTTTTAGAATTTTCATTACTATTTTCATGATGAGATAAATTATTTATATTTGTATTTGTATCATTTTTATTTTCTTTGAAATTAAGTTTATTAATTACTGTTAATAAGCCAAGGTAAGCATATTTTAATATTTTCTTAGGAGCAAGAAAAATATAGTGAACGATATGATATATATATATAAATGGTTTCATAACTTCTTCCATTATTTTTCTCCTCCTACTCTTATATAGTTAATTATAACATAAAAATAGTTAAGCACAAGTAAAAAAAATAAACATATATTAAAGTAAAGGTGATATAAATGTATAATCAATATAATATGGGAGGAATGTGGCAAAATGGTATTATGCCAAAAAGGGGTATTAATTGGAATAATATTTTAAATAATACCCAAAGAACATTAGGAATTATTAATCAAGCAATACCAATAGTATATCAAGTAAAGCCTCTTTTAAATAATGCTAGAACTCTTTTTAAAATTGCTGGTGCTATTAATGAAAAGGATGAAGTTGTTGATAAACCAATTAATCAAACTAATTATTCTAATGAAAATATTAGTAATGAAATAGAAAAAGATAGTATGGGACCTAAATTTTTCTTATAGGTTTTACTATCTTTTTTTATTTAATTTTTTTATCATTTTCTTTTAATAAATTAATAAATTCATCTAAGCTAATAGTAGTAGTATCTTTTTCTCCATGACATCTATAACTAATAGTATTATTTTCTTTTTCTTTATCTCCTAAAATTAAAGTATAATTAATTTTTCTTGTTTGAGCTTCCCTTAAACGATATCCTAATTTCTCATTACGTTCATCTAATTCCACTCTAATATCATGATCTTTTAATTTATTATATACTTCTTTAGCATAATCTTTTTGATACTCACTAGATACTGGTATTACAATTACCTGAATAGGACTTAACCACAATGGTAAATTACCTTTAGTTTCTTCAAGTAGAAAAGCAATAAATCTATCAAGAGAACCAAGAATTGCTCTATGAATAACAACTGGTCTTTGTTTAGATCCATCTTTATCAATATAAGTTAATTCAAATCTTTCTGGCAATTGATAATCTAATTGTACAGTTGATAAGGTTACATCATGACCAATAGCACTTTTAACTTGAACATCAAGTTTAGGTCCATAAAACGCTGCTTCTCCTTCTGCTTCATAGAAGTCTGCTCCTATTTCTTCTAAAACTTCTCTTAATTCTTGTTCACTTTTTTCCCATAAAAGATCATTACCAAAATATTTATCTTTATTATTTTTATCTCTTAAAGATAATCTAAAACTATAATCTTTAAAACCAAAGTCTTTATAAACATCAAGAATTAAATCAATGACAGCTTTAAATTCTTCTTTTATTTGTTCATTAGTACAAAAAATATGTGAATCATTCTGAGTAAAAGCTCTTGCTCTTTCAATTCCACATAAGGCTCCGCTAGCTTCATATCTAAAATCATTAGCAATCTCAGCAATACGTAAAGGTAGATCACGATAGGAATGAAGGGAGTTTTGATACATCATCATATGATGTGGACAGTTCATTGGCCTTAAAACATAAGCTTCATTATCTAGTTCCATAGCTGGAAACATATCATCTTTATAGTGATCCCAATGTCCACTAGTTTTATATAAATCAACACTACCAAGAGAAGGAGTCATAACATGTTTATAACCATGTTTTAATTCTTTATCGGTAATATAATCAACTAAAGTACGTCTAACAAAGAAACCATTAGGTAACCACATAGGAAGCCCCTTACCTACTAAATCAGAAAACATAAAAATGCCAAGTTCTTTTCCTAATTTACGATGATCTCGTTCTTTCGCTTCTTCTAACATTTTTAAATGATTATTTAAATCTTCTAAAGTTTCATAACATACTCCGTAAATACGTTGCAACATTTTATTTTTAGAATCACCTTTAAAATAGGCTCCACTAACTCTAAGTAATTTAAAATATCTTAATTCTTTAGTAGATTCAACATGAGGTCCTCGACAAAGATCAGTAAAGTCTCCTTGGGTATAGCAAGTAATAACTTCATCATCACTCATATTATTAATTAAATCTATTTTATAAGGATCATTTTTAAATTTATTAAGAGCTTCTTCTCTAGTTAACTCATGACGAATAATTTTTTTATTACCTTTAGCTATTTTTTTCATCTCTTTTTCAATAATAGGTAAATCATCCTCATTAAGAGTTTTATCTCCTAAATCAATATCATAATAAAAACCATCTTCAATTACAGGTCCTACCCAAAATTTAGCTTCTGGATATAACTTCTTAACTGCCTCAGCAAGAAGATGAGCACAAGAATGATTAAGAGGCATTAATTTTTTATCTTCTTTAATATTTATCATATTTATTTTCTCCTTCCATAATAGTATTTTTTAACTAAACTTTTTTGACGGTTAACTTTCTCCGTTGGTAATAATTCATCAAGAATAATTTCTTTCTCTATATCTTCTAATAATTCTACTTCCCCTGTTACTTCATGATAAGTATACCCTAACTTTTTTAAAATCTCTTTTCTTCTTTTGGCCCTTTCAGTTTCTACTAAATTATTACTTAAAATATCTTTAGTATTAATAGCTAAAGTGTTTTCATAGCATCTAATATTTTTATCATCATCTCTAACATAAATAAAATTATTTGAATCATCCTTAGAAGCTTTATTCAATGAAGCTGGTTTTGGAGGAGTAATTCCCCTATTAATTAAATAAATTGGCATATCATTGTGATGAAATCTAGTTCTTTTACGATGAGGACTTTTAATTCCATACCAACTTTCCATAAAAACATGAATATCTTCACATTCTTTACAACTCTTATAAAATGCTTTTTTCTTTCCCATACTAATTCTCCTTTATTTTTATATAAAAAAAGAATGATATCATAGGAGTGCTTTAGATAACACGATACCATCCTTTTTTTTACTTAATTAAGATAACGGCATAGTTTAACATAATAACATACACCGGAATTACTTTGATAATTCTACTCATTAAGGTAGTAATAAAAGAACTTTTCTTCATTTCCACCACCCATGAAGTCTCTTTAACTAAAAGGTTTCTTTTATCAAGTCCTTAATTAATACGTATTTACAAGTACTATTTTAACTTTAAAATATTTAGTTGTCAAACTCTTTTTATTATATTTAGTTATTTTTCATATCTTGCCTCATTTAATAACTCATCAAGTGTAACTAAAGTAAAGCCCCTTTGTTTAATATAATTAATTAAAACTGCAACTTCATTTATATTATTTTTAGTTAAACTAATACTAATTATACTACCACTTCTAATATTTCCTTTAGCATTTATATAAATATTACTATCAAGCTTTAAAGTTGGTATTATAGTATGCATTGATAATTTACTACATAGATTTAATATTTCTTCATTATCATATGTAGCATAACAGTATTTAGGATTAATATTGCTTATCGCTCTTAATTTTCCTAAAGCTCCTTCAAATAATACTTGATCATAATTATTATCATAACTAAGTAATTCTACTTCATTATTATTAGTAAGTAAATTATTAACAAACTCTAAATTATTATCTAAAATTATTCCATCTATAAAAAATGTTGCTTTTGTATTAGTATTCTTTAAAATATTTATAATTTCATTTCCATAGTTATAGTTACTATTATAAATAGCAAAGACTAAAGCTATATTAGTAGTTAAACCATTACCACTAGAAATATACTTATCATAATAATCTTCAATAGAAATAGTTGGACTAACCTCATCAAAAACTAATAAGCTTTCATTATACCCACCATAACTTTTCATTTTTCTAAAACTTTTTTCTAAATTGACTTCTAACCCATTATATCCAGGTATTAACTGATTATCATTAATCTTAGCATTAATTGCTTTTTCTTCATTTTTACTTTTGGTAGCTTTTATTTGCTTCATTAAAGGATCATTAGCTTCTAAAATAACTATTGCCTTTTCAGTATAATAAAAAGAAAAAAGAACAAGGGCTATTACAAAGATGACTTCTAATATTTTTTTTAAAGAAAACATTAATAACACCTCATAATACTTTATTCTTTATTTATTAAATTATTCTAAGGATATAAACTAAAATAAGCATCACTTGCTCTTTTACTAATTCTTCTAGTTACTAAAGTAGAATAACTATTTCTTGGATTTTCCCAAGAAGAATCTGGAGAAGTAACAGTTATAGACATTTTAGGATTATTAGTAGGTGCATAACCAACAAAGGCTGTAGAAACTGTAGCTGTATCTATAACACCATCATTATTTGTATCAGTAAAACTTTGAGAAGTTCCTGTCTTACCACTTGGGTCATGAACAGGATCAATATAATTACGACCAAGACCATAACTTTTAGTCATAACAGCATGAAATCCTTCTTTAACTCTAGCTAAATATTCTGGTTTAGTATTTATTTTATTTAAAACATTAGGTTCAAAATTATAAATAAGTTCCCCTAGTGAATCATCATCAGTTGCTTTATGTACTTCTTTTAATAAATGAGGTTGTAATCTACTACCACCATTAGCAAATGTTGATATATATTGAGATAATTGAATTGGAGTATAAGTATCATATTGTCCCATAACAAAATCAAGTAAAAGCCCAGGAGCTTTATTATCACTAGTATAACCAAGTGATTCTACTGGTAAATCTATCCCTGTTTTAACACCAAGACCAAATTCTTTAAAAGTATTACGATAAATATCAAAAGCATTTTCATTAATAACTAATGGTTTATTATACTGATAAGTTGCTCCTGCTACTTTCATAGCTGTTTTAAATTGATAAACATTACTAGATAGAGCAAGAGCATCTATATCATTAATTCGTCCCAGTGTTTTCCAAGAACATTTTTTAGGTGTACCAGCTATTTTGATACATTCGTCTACTTGATAATCACCTGGTTTAATAGCTTCTGTATTATATCCTACTAACATACTAGCTCCTTTAACAACTGAACCACTAGTCATCGGTGAAGTCATAATTCCTGCTGTACAATCAATAGTTTTATAGCCACCATTACCATCACTAATTGCTTGCCTTCCAGCCATAGCTAGTATTTCTCCTGTATTAGGATCAGTTATAATAGCATAACTTCTATTATAATACTCTGTATTAGCTTGTTTTTTAGTTTCTAAAATTTCTTCATTTAAAATTGCTTCTAGTTGTTGTTGTAGAGTTATATCAATAGTTAAAACTATATCATTACCCCTTTTACCTTCACTAACTAATTCAAGTTCATGAGAATTAACAGTCCTATATATTGCCTTTGTTCCTTTTAAATATTCTTCATATTGTTTTTCTAAATAACTACTACCTACTCGATCATTAAGAGAATAACCTTTCGCTAAATATTCATCTTTTTCTTCACTAGGTAATCCATTAGAAACATTACCTAAAATTGTTCTAAAAGTATCTCCATAAGGATAAACTCTTTCCCAATCTAGTTTTGTATTAAAACCAGGTAAATCTTCATTATTTTCAGCAATATAAGCATATTCAACATCAGTAACATTTTCATTTTTTATAACTTTATCATCATATGAGTATCCTTTATTCATTAAATAATATAAGAAACTAGCTTTATTATCACTTTCAGTAAAAGCATTTAATTCATCATTAGTTACTCTTTGTATTTTAAGCTCATATAAATCATCACTATCAAGCTTTCTTTGTTCATATTTTTCCCATTCTTCATCTGTGATTCTATCATTCATATTTTTACTATTCTTATCAACAAAAAATTCCCTTTTATTTCGTTCAGTAACTTTATCATAATCAAGATCTAAATGACTAGACACTAAATAAGCTAGATTAATTTCATCTTCTACTCCCCTACTTTTATCTTTATTATAATAAATTGTCTTAACAGCTTTATTATCTACTATAACTTTGCCATTACGATCAAGAATTCTTCCTCTTGGAGAACTAGCACCTTCAACAGTTTGAGTAGCTAAAGTTGCTAATTGCTCCTGATATTTTGATTGTTCTCTTAACATAACTTGATATAAACGTAGAGTAATTACTAAAAATAAAACTATTACAACGCCACCTAAAAAGAAAAATCTTTTTTTATAGGTCGCTCCATTAACTGTATATCTATGATTAGGTTTATTTATTTTCTTTTTACTAACTTTTTGTTTTATTTTCATCTAATCACCTCTTTCTTTATTAGTTTATCACATAAATTTAATTTTACTACATATAAATTAATTAAAGGTGATAAATTTGATAGAAAGAATAATAAAAAATAATATAAAAAATTTAAATTATCATTTAGTTATGGGATATTTAGAAAGTAAAAATGTCTATCCTACTGAAGATGAAGCGATTATTATAACAAATTTTCTAAAAGAAAATTATTTAACTCTTTTAAAAGATAATAGTATTCTTTTAAATTTAAAAGGTAACATTAGAGATAATATATATTATGAAGTAAGTAATATTTTAATGAATTTAAAAAATTCATATCTCTAAGTTTATATCTATATGATATAATTTATCATATAGATGGAGAGTGATTTAATGGAAAAATCAGGTTTTACTTTAATAGAGTTAATTATTACCATAGCGATTATGGGTTTAATTTTAATTATTGCAATTCCTTCTATTACAGCTTTACAGAATAATAATAAAGATAAAGGTTATGAGTATTATGCTGATAGTTTAATAGAAGCTAGTAAGGTTTATGTTAGTAAGGAAGGAGTTGATATTACTCCTTTAGGAATTAAAGAATTTACAGGTTGTGTTGATATTACTTTTAATGATTTATTAGATGCTGATTTAATAAAGCTTTATGATGATAGCAATATTGATTGTAGTAATGCTAAAGTAAGATATACAAAGGAAATTAATAAAGAGAGTTATGAGTATAATTTAACTTGTATAAATAAAAAGACAAATGAAGTTGTTTTTTCTAAACAAAATATTGAAAATGAAACATGTAGTGTTGTAGCTAATTAAAATAATAAAAATATCGTTTATTTTGATAAAGCGATATTTTTATTTTATTATTCTATAGATAATTGAAAAGGATTATTCTTGGTTCCATCTCCTGAAGTTATTATAACATTTTCTTTTAAATTTAAAGCTGGTTTAATACCTAATGGATAACTGTTAGGTATACTACTATTAATAGCACCATGATTTCGAACACGAAAAACTTTAGAAGATGAATATTCTGGAGTTAAGGTCCAATAATCTGTAGTCAATTTTGTGCTAGATGTTCCTCCTTTTATTACATATCTTTCAAATTGACCTGAGAGTAATTCTCCATATCTAAGCAATCCTACTTTTACTTGAGCAATTTTTGAAGTCAAAATATTATCATTATTGCTTACATATTTAGCTAATTTATACGAACTGTTTGTATTTTGTCCTATTTCTCCTAAATACCAAGTTGTCTCATCTTCTATCATATTAGTATGATAATTATCAACATACTTTGTCAAATAGTCCCCATTTAGAAATGCACCTATTGTATTTGTACTTGAAAAAGTTTTATTATTGCCAAAATTTATTAACTTAAACGTTCCAGAATCTTTTAAAGGTAAATTACTAACTATTTTTGTTAAATTTTTTGTCTCATGACTAACTATTCTATATAAATTGTTTTCACCACTACCGAAACGAATATACTCACCACTATATCTTGTATTTAATTTTACTCCATTTAAATCAGTATCATCATCTCCGTTTAAGCGATAAGGATCATCAACAGTGCCACTTCCACTTACTATTTTTACATCAGATTTTAGATTTATTGAGGGACGAATACCATTAAAATCCCCTGTCGTAGTATCAATACTACCTGTATATGTTACAATACGAACTACATTAGAATTATCCATAGTTAAAGTCCACCAAGAAAGTCCATTATTTAAATAGCCATTGCTATAATTTGTTCCTTTATAACTCATAGTATATTCATAGACATTTAAAAGTCCTACAGGATCTTCAATAATTGTTGTTTTCTCTGGCTTTGATGTTGATGTAGTTAATGTAGCATTCCATTTACTATCCATTTTAATAAATTTCTCTGGTTCTCTTAAATTTCCCAAAAAGCCATCGACACTTTCATCATTTAACCATTCTTTGATATAACTTTCATCATAGAGTAGTTTACTATTTTCATCTGAATAATGAATTGCACTTATATTCCACTGGGTTACTAATTTTGTTGTCTTGGCTTCATTATTTATAGACACCGCTCTCCATAATTTACCACTATACCAGACATAATTATTTGGGTCAGTCCCAGTTATAAAGGTATCTTCTCCATCATCATAGGTACTTCCATTTTCTCCTATATTTT
>CAMMBL010000031.1 GCA_946494015.1 uncultured Mycoplasmatota bacterium
ACTTCGTTCGCCCTTGATTTTTTATTTGATGTCTACCATTTGGGGTTCACATCAATATCCCTGTATTTTATTTAATTTTAATTTTAGAATTATCAAAATCTTTTACGCCATCAAGTAAGGCTTCATGAATTTTTTCTTCTTTATTATCTAAATATACATCCTCAATACGATCAACACGACAGCGTTCTGCTTCTAAAATAGCATCCACCTTCTTAACAGCTTTATCTAAATCATCATTAACAACTACATAGTTATATTTAGGTATTTCATTTATTTCTTCATAAGCTCTTTTAAATCTTTTTTCTATTTTCTCTAAACTATCAGTATTTCTATTAATAAGACGTCTTTTTAATTCATTCATAGTAGGAGGCATTATGAAGATAAAGACAGTTTCATCTAGTTTTTCTTTAATCTTTAAAGCTCCTTGTATTTCTATTTCTAATATTACATCTTCACCTTTATTTAAATGCTCTTTGATATATTTTTTAGGAGTACCATAGTAATTACCAGAGTATTCTGCATATTCTAAAAACTCATCATTCTTGATATCACTTTCAAATTCTTCTTTAGATAAGAAATAATAGTTAATGCCATTTTTTTCTTCACCTCTTGGTTCTCTACTAGTACAAGAAATAGATAACCAAGTATTTTTTCTAATCTTTAGTAATTCATTAATTATACTATTCTTACCACAGCCAGATGGTCCTGAAATAACTATTAAAAGCCCTTGTTTCTTTGTTTTTACCATATTTTCCATATTCTAATCCTCCCTTATAGGTTTCATCTTATAAAAAGCTTCTATTAAGCTTTTAGCCTTATCTTTATCAAAGACTAAAGAATATATTTTAGTAATTTGATACTCATATTCTAACATTTTATCTTTTTCTCTTGTAAATTTACTAATTATAGGAATATCTATATCTTTTTTTATCTTATTTAAATAAGATCTCCCTTTATTAGAAAAACCAAGTAGTCTAATATATTTAATATCCTTAAACTCACTAGCTTGCTCTTTAGTATAGTCACATAATATATAAATTAACGTTCTAGATATCTTAGCATAAGTGGCATTTTTACTCTTAACTTTATTAATTAACTCATCAAAGCTATAACTATTAAGTATTTCTTTCTTTAGTTTAGTAGAAATACCACTATCAACTAGATTATAAATAGTTAAATCATTAGAACTTATTATTTTATATTTTAAAAGATTAAAATAATCATCTAACTTAGGTATTTTCTTATTCTTCAAATAATTATAAGTAATAGATGGAACACTATTCTTTATATCTTTACCATCTAATAAAGCTTCTCTTATACTTGTTGCACTGTTTATACTTTTTTTGTCTAATTCTTTACTATGATAATCATTAGTTCTTTTTATAGTATGAGGAGTAATCTTATAATTATTAGATAAAATCACTTTTACATAACTAATACCTAGAATATCATTAGGAAGTTTAAAACAATCTCCTGTAATATCTTCTAAAGCTTTAGATAATGAAGTAGGGTAGTTATAACCCATTCTTAAATAAACTTGAACTAAACTATCAAAATCTTTATTAAAAAGTTGTGTTTCTACAAGTCTTTTAATTCCTTTGATATCATCAGATTCACTACCAAAGACTAAATCAGTAACACCTAGATGATTTAATATATCAATAGAGCCTTTTGCAAAGATATCGGCGGAAGCACAAGAGAAAGGGAAGGGGAGTTCCACTACTAGATCTATACCATATTTGATAGCAATAGCAGTCTTTTCCCATTTATCCAAAATAGAAATATCTCCTCTTTGTGTAAAGTTACCTCCAAGTACTAAGATAATAGGACTATCAGGAAACATTTCTTTAACCTTTTCTATATGATATAAATGCCCATTATGAAAAGGATTATATTCAGCGATAATACCAACTATATGTTTAGACAAGACTAACACCCCTTCCTTAATTTGTTTATTAATTATAACATCGTTTTATAGTTAAATCAATATCACTCTAAATAACTAGTATCTAAGTATGCTTTGGTATATATTTTTTCTTTAGGATAAGATACTGGAGATATGCTAGGAGATATATTATTTTTTACCGCATATATTTGGTTTAAGTTTTTATTATAAGCTTCCATGGCATGATAGGTATTTTTATAGTACTTATTAAAGTCTCTTTTACCTTTATCTATTATTCTTTTCATTCCTTGTCCAATTAATTCTAAATATTTATCGCTCATAATACTTTGTTTATATTTATCTACTAAATCTTTATTAACTTTAACACCTGTTTTCTCTAGATTGTATACTTCGGCAACTAAACTTAAAGCTTCTTTAAAAAATATATTTTCATAGTCTTTTACATAATCAAATACATTAAGTTCACATGATTAGTTACTCCTAATGATGGTGTTTTTTCAATATGAAATTGGCATAAGAACATAAAACTATCAGTTGAATATAGTCTTATTTCATCATGAGTGTTATTGGCAAGAACAAACGGCAACAAACTAGAGTTAAGCATAACATAATAAATATATTCTTCATTAAATGAATATTGTAAGAAATAATTATCATTAACAATACGTTTTAATTTTTTGTAGTAGGGATTATCCTCATATTCTTCATACTTTAATAACAAATTCTTCTATAGTTAACTGTAATATTTCATCAATATTTTTATTCATTATCTCACCTCAAAACTAATGAATATTATTATACACACTTTTACAAAACTTTCAAATAGTTATATAATAATTATGAGGATGATGTTATGAAACTTGTAACTGCTAATGAAAATTTTCTTAATTATTGTGAGTTTGAAAAGGGACTTTCTAATAATAGTATTAAAAGTTATGGCTATGAGATGAAAGACTATATTGCATTTTTAGAAAAAGAAAAGATAGATAATACTAAATCTATAACTAAAGATACTATAACTAAGTATTTAAAATATTGTTATAATCGTAATGAAGATAGTAAAACAGTCGCTCATAAGCTTACAACTATTAAGAATTTTCATAACTATTTAGAAAAAGAAGATAATGAAACAAATAATCCTAGTGAATTTATTGATAGACCTAAAACTACTAAAACGCTTCCTCATAGTTTAACTATTGAAGAAGTTGATAAACTATTAGATATAGAACTAAATACCCCATTTGACTATAGGAATAAAGCTATGTTAGAATTAATGTATGGTTCAGGACTAAGAGTATCTGAACTTATTAGTTTAACAGTTTATGATATTGATTTTAATAATGATATTATTAGAATTAAAGGTAAAGGTAGTAAAGAGAGAATTGTTCCTATAAATGATGTTGCTATTTATTATTTAAAAGAGTATTTAGATAAAAGAAGTTTATTATTAAAGAAAAAACAATCTGATTATCTATTTTTAAATGCTCGTGGTACAGGAATATCAAGGCAAGGATTTTTCAAAAATTTAAAAGAGATTTTAAAGAAAAAGAACTTAGAACATAATATATCACCTCATAGTTTAAGACATTCATTTGCAACACATTTATTAAATGGAGGGGCTGATCTTAGAAGTATTCAGATGCTTTTAGGTCATTCAGATATATCTACTACAAAAATATATACTCATATAACTAATGAAAAAATAAAGAAAGACTATATTGAAAATCATCCAAGAGCTAAAAAGGAGGATTAAAAAATGAAATTTAAACGAATATTTTTAATGGTTTTGGATTCTTTAGGAGTAGGGGAAGCAAGTGATGCTGCAAATTATGGAGATAGTGGTGCTAATACATTAGGACATATTAAAGATAATTATGATTTATTTATACCTAACCTTGCTAAAATTGGTTTACTAAATACTTTAAATATGGATGAAAATAAAGAAGTAGATGCCTATTATACTATTGCAAAGCCTAATAATGCTGGAAAAGATACTCTAGCTGGTCATTATGAAATGATGGGTATTACTTCAAATATTCCTTTTAAAACTTTTAATGAGAATGGTTTTCCAATAGAATTAATTGATAAAATAGAAAAAGTAACTGGAAGACGAGTTATTGGTAATAAGTGCAGTAATGATAACTCTATTATCAATGAACTTGGTGAAAGACAACTAGATTATGGATCATTAATAGTTTATACTTCAGCAGATTCTGATTTACAAATAGCTGCTCATGAAGAAATTATTAGTCCAGAAACACTTTATAGTTATTGCCAAAAGGTAAGAGAATTAACTCTTGAAGCTGATTTTTTAGTAGGTAGAGTTATTGCAAGGCCTTTTACAGGTAATAAGGGTAAATTCAAATTAAATAATGCTGGTAGAAAAGACTATCCAATTAAGCCACTCAAAAGAACGATTTTAGATGATTTAAATGATAATAATTATAACGTAATTGCTATAGGGAAAATGAATGATATTTTTAGTGAAACTAGTATAAATAAAACTTTAAAAGCTTCTTCAAATATGGATGCTATTAATAAATTAACTAATATAATGGATAAAAAATTCACAGGATTATGTATGGTTAATTTGTGCGATTTTGATAGTTTATATGGTCATCAAAGGGATGTTGAGGGATATGCTAAAGCTATTGAGGAATTAGATGTAGAAATTCCAATTATTTTAAATAAACTTGAAGTTAATGATTTGTTTATTATAACAGCAGATCATGGTAACGATCCAACCTTTAAAGGTAATGATCATACAAGGGAAAATGTTCCCTTAATTTTCTATAGTCGTAGTTTTAAAGAGCCAAAAAGATTAGAAGTACAAAATACTTTAGCTAATATAGGTGCTACTATTGCTGATAATTTTGATATTTCAACACCCGAAATTGGAACTAGTATTTTAGAAGAATTAGAATAGAGTAGAGTATAATATAATTAAAAGGATAAGCTTCTATTTAGCCTATCCTTTTATTCATTTTCATTTTTTTCAAAACTTGAACATACTGTTTGTTCTTGATCACAAACATCATCACTTGGACAATCACAGTTACTACTAATTTTTATTTCTTCTAAATCGCATTCTTGATTATTTTTGTTATATTTACAGCTTTCAACATCACATTTAATATTTTGCTTTTTTTTCATTTTATTTCTCTCCTTCATTAATAATATTTCCTGAAAAAAGAAATTTATTCCCCCTATTTTAATTATTATTATAAAAGAGTGATGGAGTGTTAATTAGATTAATAATTAAATAGCTAAATAGTAATATAAATATAATAGTAATAAGAAGTAAAAAGAATATGATACATTACATATAATATATAGTATGAATGTAGACATATTCTTAAAATATTAAAAAAAATGACTAATGACAAATAACAATTCAAATATATATAATTATTAATTATTAAGTTAAAATCTCAAAATCTATAACTTCCCATAATATATATTATGTTAACTAATAGTTGTTATTTCTTTTTCTTTCCTTTAAAGACATTGTTTCTCCAATCAATAAACTTTTTAATAACATAAATAATAATAGCACCAACTACAACTAAATAAGCTAAAATTGCTTCCATATAATTACCTCCTAATTATTCATATTATATTTTATTCACTTTATACTTTTCTAGATTGTATTTCTGCTATTTTTTCTAAAACTTCTTTTGCATTATTTTCATTAATTTCATTATAACCAAGTTCTCTTAAAGCTTGAACTTTAGCAGTATTTAATTCTTGAGTTCTACTAAGTTTTTCTTCATTTTTAAGTTCAATATCCTGGACAAATCTCTTATGAGTTTCAGCAATTCTATTCTTAGAAGCTCCTCCGTTATGATATAACGTCATCGCTGAAAATAAAATGCTTTCAAATATAAATTGTTTATCTTTATCAAAAACAAATTCCATAGGTTCTGTAAATCCCATTGACTTAGACATATAAGCTAAAATATACTTTAATTCATCTGTAGTTTCCATTGATTGTAAATAATGATATAAATACACATATGTGTTATATGTTTCTTTTGTTTTATCATCAATTAATTTTTCTTTTAAAAGATTAATAATATCAGCTAATATTTCTTGTTCTTTTTTATTAAAACATTTAAGATCAGCTAAAACTTCCCTATTTGACGAATCCTTAACACCTTCATTTAACCGTGTTTCAACTTCAATTATATAATCCCCTGTTACGTTGATTTTTTCAATCATTTCTTCACTATCTATATTCAACAAAGTAAATAGTTTTACAACTTTTTCTTTAGGCCATAAAGATAAACTATCCATTGCTAAATAATTATATAGCATTTGTCTTGATACTCCTAAATATTTAGCTAATCTAACCTTTGAAATTCCAAGTTCTGCCAATAAATTATTTATGTTTTTCATATCTAACCTCCTATAATACATTTTAATTAGTTTTACAAGAATAGTCAAGTAAAATCAATGTAAAATGCTTTACAAGTTAGATTACAATAAATACCACAATTTTTTATCGTTTTTACGGACTTCTTTGACAATACCTCCACCTAAACAAAATTCATTATCATAAAAAACACATGCTTGACCTGGAGTAACGGCCTTTACATTATTATATCTAACTAAAATATTACCATTTTCAAGATATTCTAATTTAATTTTAACATCATTTGCTCTATATCTGAATTTAGCAGTACATTCTAAAGGCCTTTCGCTACAATTAAAATTAATATCTTCTAAAATAGCACTATCTGAATATAAATAATCATTATTTTCTCCTTCACAAACATATAAAATATTATCTTTTAAATTTTTCCCAACTACAAATAATTTATCTTTACTACCTCCAATATCAAGTCCCCTTCTCTGTCCAATTGTATAATACATTAATCCATTATGTTCACCTAATACTTTATTAGTTTCTATATCTACAATTTTTCCTTTCATATTTGGTAAATAATTCTTTAAAAAGCTTTTAAAATTTCTTTCTCCAATAAAGCAAATACCAGTAGAATCTTTTTTTCTAGCTGTAATTAAACCGTACTTTTGAGCTATAGCTCTTACTTCACTTTTATCTTTAATATCTCCAAGAGGAAATAAAACATTTTCTAATTGTTTTTGATTTACCTGTGATAGAAAATATGTTTGATCTTTGTTAAGCTCATGACTTCTCATAAGTCTACCATTCAAAATTTTAGCATAATGACCTGTAGCAATAAAATCAGCTCCTAGTTTTTTAGCTTCTTTAACAAATAAATCAAATTTAATATATTTATTACACATAATATCAGGATTTGGTGTCCTTCCTTTTTTTAATTCATCTAAAAAATAAGTAAAAACATCATCCCAATATTCTTTAATAAAATCAACTCTATATAAAGGTATACCTAGCTTATCACATACAGCTTTTGCATCATTATAATCTTGTTCTTGAGGACATATATTGTTATTCAAATTAGGATTACCTAGAAAATCATTATTAATAGAACTATCCCAATTTCGCATAAACAGACCAATTACCTCATATCCTTGTTCTTTTAATAAAACAGCTGCTACTGAAGAATCAACTCCACCAGACATACCAACAACAACTTTTTTCATAAATATCTACCTCTTTTTAATGCTAATTATACAATAAAACTTTATATCTTTCAAGAAACCATCTCTAATATAATAAATTTTAGGAATTATTAGTATTGTTTAAACTTTAAATTTATGATATTATTAAATAGACATCCAAATAAAATGGCCTGTTGGTGAAGTGGTTTAACACGCGCGCCTCTCAAGCTCGTATTCACGGGTTCAAACCCCGTACAGGCTGCCAATAAAAAAATTAAACACCTATTTATTTTAAAGGTGTTTTTATTTTTTTCTTAACTTGTTCTTTTGGTTCTGTTTCATTAAGTCTTTGCTGATATTTTTCAATTTTATCCATATATTCACTGCATCTATCATTATATGTTTCAAATGGTTCTAATGGCAAAAACAAATTTATACCATTAAATACTTCTTCTTTTATTTTTTTATCTCTTAATTTAATTGCCTCATCATAATCAGTCGTTGCAAAATCAACTTTTACTGAATTCATACAACCCATATCGCAATTTATAAGAGGCACATCTCCTTCACCATCAATGTAGTCATAATATATAGCATCTACATGTCTAGGGAATACAACTTCATAAGTTTTTTTACTAGCTCCATCTCTATCATATGAAATAGTTTCATTTATTAAATAACAAGGAGAAACTACATAACCTAATATTTCATCAAAACTATTATAATTTATATATGCTTCTTTTATCATTTTTTGAAGAGCAAAGACCCTAGGATATTTTAATTCGTCTTTCATATTACTTCCTTCTTTCTTATTCATTACAATAACATAAATAAATCAATTAAGCAATGCTAAAGTTCCCATAGGATCCCATGGTTTTAACTCTACTGGTTTAAGCTTTAACTCCTCTAACTGTTCACTAGATAAATATTTCTTATTAATAACTGCTTGATAAACATATTTTTCAAACCAAGTATCACTAGCAACATAATATCCTTTATCACCTACTTGTTCTCCCCAACTATTCTCTATCTTCCATTTAGTAGGAATATTTCTATCTAAATTAACTCCTGTAATTACCATAGCATGATTCATTGCACTTTCATAATTATCTAACATATCTTCTTTAGTCATAGAAAAGTCTGTTTTAAAGGTATCATTATAATTGAAACTTAAATCATCAAATAAACCATCCGCTCTATCAGCATCTTTAGAACAATCACTACCAAACCATACTACTTCTTTCGCTTCTAATTGCTTAACTACAAGACTTTTAAACTCCTCCATAGGAAGATTTAAGTAAAGTATATTCTTACCTTCAATAACATTACCTAAATATTTAACTGTATATGTTTTATTGAATGGTTTATCTTTAGTTGGAGCATTTATTATACTTACATAATCATCTACATTAATATCTGTATATTTTTTATAGAACTCAAGTGGTGTTAAATCTTTAATAATATGATATTTCTTATCTTTATCTGTATATTCAAAGTCAAATTTATTAGTGGGTAGTCCAAAACAGTCTGTTAATATTCTATAAATATCTTCTAAATAAAGACTCTTTAAATAATCCAAATTATCATTGGTATTTTTAATTCTCGCATTAAACTGTCTTAGCTTTCTATTAAGTAAGTCATTAACTTCACTTGTATTAGAACTTTGATAAGTCTCATTCATCACTTCTTTAGGTACAATTCCATATTTATTTACAATGTTAACAAATAAATCCCATTGTCCTCCATCTTCTATACCTCTAGTTAAGATATGATATCTTTCTCTATTATCATCATCTTCATCTTTTAACTCAATTAAACACTCCATAATATAATTACACTTTTCTAATTTATCATAGAAAGCGATAAAGTTTTGGGATAATTCAAAATCTTCCAAATTATACTTTTTACAAATAGCTTCTCTTAAAACATTACATCCTGCAAATATCCAACATCTACCAGATGATTTTTGATCTTTAACAGGTAATGTCTCTATATTATTAGAAAAGTTATATAATAGTCGTTCTCCTATTTCTTTATCTCTAACTATTTCACTTATTTTATTCTTATCAAGAGCACATCTTACTATTTTATTAGTATCATCATGCATATAATGATTATCTATTTGCTCTAAAATCTCTTTTTTTATTTCCATATCATCACCATCCATAATAATAGTATATTTATTATAAAGGATTTGATACGACTTTTGATATGACAAAATAAATATAAAAAGTGCTAGTATTTCAAAATCACTAACTCTTTTTAACTTTGCAATATTCTTTTGCTTCTTCATTCATTTTATCTATATCAAGACCTAACTCATTAAAGATACTACTAGGTTCTATAGTACCAATATTTTCTGTTATATATTTCATTCTAACTAAAAAACTCTCATCATCAATTACTTTTTCTAATCTTTTATCTGCTAAGTAATTCCCAGTTATATATGAATAAACATCATTAAAGTCATAAGGGTATTTTATTAGCATATCACAAGTATTATCACACTTATTATGCATAACAGATGTAGCATCCATTATATCTATATTAGTAAGATTTTGTTGAAGTATTTCTAAAGTTTCTGAAGATAAACTATTAATGTGAGTAGTATAATTTATGATTTCATCTTCTTCTGTTATATTTTTACCACTTAATATTTTTTTAATATACCCTAAAATAATACTTATATCAAAAGAATTATTTAATGTATGAATATCTCTATATTTAATTAAATAATTTATTTCTTCTTTATTAAAACCTTTATCACTCAAGAATTTTATTAAATATCTTTCATAAAAGATAGATGGGTATTCACTAAAGAAAGGAGCAGGATAAGCTATTTTTCTATGTAGCATAATAATGTAATGAGCAAACTCATGAAAAAAAGAACGAATATATTTTAAAGTATTAGAATTTTCTAATAAAATATATGGTGTTTCATCATCTAAAACACAACAATTTTCAAGTTTTCCAAATCTTTTTTTATATCTTTCTTTTTCACTATTAGAAAGTTTATCTATTTCTATAATAGTTCCATTAACTTTAACATTTCTATAAATACCTAGCCACTCTAAAGTTGGATCTATTTTTATTAAAAACTCTTCAATAATAGAATTAATCTCTTCATCAGTAATTTTAGTAAACTCTATATCTTCTAGTTTACCAGTGCTCATCAAATTTAGTGATTTTAGCATTATTATAGAACTAAATAGTTCAAAGTTATTCAGTACAAATAAATCCTTGTAATGTCCTTCTTCTAACATATTTTTTATTGTCAACGCTATCAAAACATTAAGTAAGTTATATCGTTCTTTTTCTTTTAGATATTTATATAATATGGTTTTATCATCAGTATCTTTACCAATACGCTCATTATAATCTTTCCTAACACAATTATAAATATTATCTAAAGGTATATCAACATTATTAAGCCTTGCTTCTTCAATAGCATATAAATGTACTACAGGTTCTAATGTATCTGCTTTTTTATCTAAATCGTTAAGATATTCTATAAATTCATTATTTATCTCTTCATCCATTTCAATCACCTGTTTTCTTTAGTGACATATTATAGCCTAAATTAATGTTTATGGCAAGAAAAAATGGCTTATTTGCCATTTTTATAAAACTCTACTCTATTTTTAAATTCATCTATACCAATAATCTTTAATAATTGATATAAATTAGGTGTCTTAACTCTACCTGTAAGTAAGTGTCTAATCATCTCACAAACATCACCTATATGTCCTTTATATAAAGTAGGATCTTCTTTATACATTTTAACACTAGGAGCATACCCCATTTCTTCTGCAAGTACTTTAACCTGATTATACCAATCATCTTCACTATTAAAGTCCCTGTATATCTCTATATATTTATTAATAACATCATAATCGATTTTCTCATCTATATCTTTATATGTTTCATTTCTATCTTTATAAAATAAATCATTGAAGATATAAGCACTTTCAGTTTTGATATCTTTATAAGTTGCAATATCCTTTCTTGGACGTTTACTATCACGTTCTATATTTAAGAATGAAATTAACTTATCTTTATCTTTAATCATTAAATCATAAAACTCTTCATCATACTTTTTATAATACTTTAAAGCATCATTGTAAATAACATCAGCACTAATTCTTGAAAAATAAGTTCTACAGATATTATTTAACTTCTCCATATCAAATAAAGTTCCACCTGTAGGCATCTTCTTAAATGAGAATTTAAAGTCTTCTATAGATTTATCTTTATTTTGTAAATACCACTCTTCAAAGTTAGTATTCGCTAGTGTTGCAAGATAAAGTCTAACTCCTTCTTTAGGTATACCTGCTTCTTCATAGTAACTAACGGCAAATTCTGGGTCTTTTCTTTTACTAAACTTACGGATTTTACCATCTTCTTTTTTAGTAAGAGGTGCAATATGTGCATACTTACATGGTTTAAATCCTAAAACTTGATTAAGTTGTAAATGTTTAGGAAAACTAGGTACCCATTCATCACCTCTTAATACATGAGTTGTATGCATTAAATGGTCATCTATAACATGGGCGAAGTGATAAGTTGGAATACCATCTTTTTTTAGTATTACTTCATCAATATCGTTTTCTGGTAAACTAATATCACCCTTAATTAAATCATGTAAAATTATCTCATTATGAGAATCACCAGGGGACTTAAGACGAATAACATAACTATCACCGTTAGCAAGATGTTCTTTTACTTCATCAAGTGATAAATCTCTATCAACTGCATAACTTCCATAAATACCAATTTTTTCTTTTCTTAATTCCTGGCCACTTCTTATATCAGCGATTTCTTCTTCACTCATAAAGCAAGGATAAGCCTTACCTTCACTTACTAATTTTTTAGCATAAGCCTGATAGATCTCTACTCTTTCACTTTGTAAATAAGGTCCATAGGCACCACCCTTACCATAGCCTTCATCATAATCTATATCAAAAGCTTTAAGGCCATTAATAATAGCATCTACTGCTCCTTCTTTTTCTCTTTTACTGTCAGTATCTTCAACTCTAAGATAAAAAACACCTCCAGTTTGTTTAGCAAGCATTGAACTAATAAAAGCTCCATATAAATTACCTACATGCATAAACCCTGTAGGAGAAGGACCAAATCTAGTAACATAAGCTCCTTCTTTTAAATCTCTGGCAGGATACTTTGCTTCTATCTCATCTACAGTTATCTTGATATTAGGAAATAATAAATTTGCAAGTTCTTTATTCATCTAAATCACCCTATCTATTAAAAAAATATTTATCTAAAATGGCTGCCCCAGTTAGATTCGAACTAACGCATAATGCGGTCAGAGCGCACTGCCTTACCACTTGGCTATGGGGCAATAAATAACAATTAAATTCTATCACAAAAAGCGCTTCTTTACAACTTGAAAAAAGATATTTTTACGATTACATAATATGGAAATAAAACTTATATATAAAAAAGGAATACTTAGTTTCAAATATGATAATAATTAATAATTTAACTATAAAACACCAATACTAATTGTTTAATATGATATCTTAAATACATCTATAAAATAATCGAATAAAAGAAATTTCATAGTTTTTTATTTTAGAAAAAATCAATGCAAAAACTACATATATTTTTGCATTGATTTCATCATTTGATTAATTTGCTTTTGACTAGGCTTTCTACCCATCTGCATCATCAAAGCTTTAATCATTTCTTCATTAATAGGGGGATTTTTCTTCATATATTTCTTAGTAACAGTTCTTGCAATAAAAAAACCAATAATAGCACCTATTACTAAGCCTATTAAAATCATCAATATATCGTGTAACATATAATAGCCTCCTTACAACAATATATTACCTTAAATAATAAATTTAGACAAGTAATTTACGACTTTCTAAAAAGAAATAATCTTGATTTTTAAAATCTACTACAAAATAAGTATTATTAACACTATTTAAAACATCAAAGAAAAAGCAATCATAATAATTAGTTTTAACTAGCATATATGCTTTTTTTACTACTAGACTACTAATCTCATCATGAGCTGGATTATTATAATAATGTACCTCTTTTTTCTTACTGTAAGGTATGCTTTGATGATATTTAACAAATAAATATCTATCAGTCTTATCTTTATCTATTTTCTTAGTTAATTGTCTAAAAAGGCTATATCCATAATTTAATTCTTCTTTTTTTAAAGTATATATTTGTTCAAAGATATTATATAAAATACTAGGTTTGTCTATATATAGACTTTTAAACTCATCTTTAAGTTCAAAAATAAAAAATTCTCTCATTATAATCACCATCTTAACTATAACAAGAAAATTATAAAAACTTTGTCGAATTATTTAATTATTTCTTCAATTTTTAAAGCAATATCATCCTTTGTAAAATGGAATTTAGTATTAATATCATTAACATTACCACTAACACCAAATTTATCAACAGTAAATAAATAGTTATCATTATAAGCAAATTTATACCATGAATAAGAAGAAGATTTTTCTATGATAAACTTCTTTTTACCAACAGGAAGCAATTGTTCTTTTTCTTCATCAGTTAATAAGTTATATCTCTCAATACTTGGCATTGATACTATTCTAAAATCATAACCTTTTTCAAATAAAGTACTAACTATATCAAAAGCAAGATCTACTTCTTCTCCTGTGGCAATTACAATACCATCTAATTTTCTTTCTTCATGTTTTATAATATAGGCTCCTTTAGCAACTAAAGGTACAGATGATGTTTCTTTAATTTTAGTTTTATTACGTCCTAATATAATACAAGCTGGTTTATTATTCTCAAAAATAGTTTTATAAGTTCCTATTACTTCATTGCTATCACTAGGTCTAAACACTTCTAAATTAGGCGTTGCTCTAAGACCTACTAGTTGTTCAACAGCCTGATGAGTTGGCCCATCCTCCCCTACTGTAATAGAGTCATGAGTAAAAATATAAGTAACAGGTAAATTCATAAGACAAGTAAGTCTTAAAGCTGGTTTTAAATAATCACTAAAAGTTAAATATGTAGAAACAAAAGGTCTATATCCAGATAAAGCTAAGCCATTAGCAATCGCTGCCATAGCAAATTCTCTAACACCAAAGAAAATATTTCTTCCATTATAATCATCACGAGAAAAATCTCCTTTATCAGTTAAATATGTCAAAGTTGAACTAGATAAATCGGCGGCTCCTCCAAATATCAACTTACTAGTATTAGCAAGAGAGTTTAATATTTTACTACTAGCTTCTCTTAAAGATTCTTCCCTATTTTCTGGATAAGCATAATCTATATTAGTAAGTTCCACTCTTTTATCATTGTTTATTAAAGAATCTAATAAAGCTTTTGTTTTCTCATCAAGCATTTCACATTTTTCATTAAAATCCTTAACTAAATTTTCACAACGTTTATTAATTAAATTCTGAAAATCTTCTAAGGCTTCATTAGAAATTGCAAATGGTATATTTCTTATATTTAATTCATTTTTTATATTAGTAATATCTTCATCATCTAGTGGTTTCCCATGAACGATATTTTTACCAGCATTACGAGAATATTTTCCAATAGTTGTCTTAACCTGAATTAGACTAGGTAAATCACTATTTTTAGCTTCCTTAATCGCTTTATCAATACTTGCAATATCATCACTAACAGTACTAACATTAAAGCCCATTGCTTTAAATCTAGCTTCGATATCATCAGTAAATGTCTTCTTAGTATCACTATCAAGACAAACGTGATTAGAGTCATATAAAAGTATTAAATTATTAAGTTTAAGATTACCAGCAAGAGATAATGCTTCATAGCTTACTCCTTCCATTAAATCTCCATCACCACATAAACAATAAACTTTATAATCAATAACTGTATTTTTTTTATCATTAATTAAAGCTTCGCTATGCTTTTCGGCAATAGCCATACCAACAGCCATAGCAACACCTTGTCCTAAAGGTCCAGTAGTAGCATCAACTCCAGGAGTAACACCATATTCAGGATGACCGGGTGTTATTGAATCAATTTTTCTAAATTTTTTCAAATCATCAAGCTCAATATTAAATCCGGCCATAGCAAGAGTAGCATAAAGTAATGCTGATCCGTGTCCTGAACTCATTACAAAACGATCTCTATTAAAGAAATTAGGATCATCTTTAACAATTCTTATATGATGAGCATATAATGTGTAAATAATTGAAGCAGCCCCTAAAACTATACCGGGATGTCCACTATTAGCTTCATGTATCATATCAATACCTAAAGCTCTAATTTGATTAACAATTCTCTCCTCATTAATAGTATCCTCATTATTCTTACCAAAAGCTAACATTAAATCACTCCTTATTGATTAACTATATCATATCATATTTAAAAATTAAGTCAAAAAAAGTTTGTTGATTATCAAAAAAATATATGCTAAAATTTATTTGTAACGCCGGTATAGTTTAGTGGTAAAACAGATCCTTGGTAAGGATCAGCGGTAAGTTCAATTCTTACTTCCGGCACCATTGGGAAATCTGTTCGAACTATTCGAACTTTTGATATAGGAATCAA
>CAMMBL010000032.1 GCA_946494015.1 uncultured Mycoplasmatota bacterium
CTAATTAATATTTTTTACGACTTTTTGGTCTCACATCATTGACAACTATACATTTCAATTAATTTTTCTTAAATCTATTTTTATATGAACAACTTTGGCATAATTTTTCAACACATTTGTTTTCTTGAAAACCTTTAATTATTTTTTTACTTCTTTCTTTTGTTAAAATACTCTTTAAATCTTCAGTAAATATATTCCCTAAGTTAATAATTCCTTCACCGTCTAAGCAACATGGTGTTACTATTCCATTTGATAATATTGCTATTTGGTCTTTTAGTCCTTTACATGAACCATTATTTTTTTCTTCATTTATCTTAGGCCAAGTAAATAATGTATTTTTATCAAGATATACATTTTTTGCTAGTTTTATATTTTTTTGAGTTTTTATTTTTTCAACATCTTTTGTGGATAAATGATAATAATCTTTTAGTTTTTCCACAATTATTGTGGATTTTTCATCTAATTTATTGCTCTTTTGAGCCCATAAGCTATATATTATTATTTTTTCCTGTGGAAAAAGAGAGATACTGTTTAAAATATTGTCAAGATAATCTATATTATTTACTTCGGCATTTAAAGAAATATGAATTTTAGATAATGATTTATGGTTTTTTAAGTCATTTATTTTACTTTTTAGTAAAGTACCATTAGTAGTTAAATTTATTTGCAAATTATTTTTATCGCAAACTGATAATATTTCATTAATATTACTTGCTAATAATGGTTCTCCTTTTACATGCAAACATATTGTATTTGTATAATCTTTTATTTTTCTAATTACTTCTTCAAATTCTTGAATCTTCATCTCTTTTATATTCCTTGTTGTTTTTTGACAGAAGGAACAATTAAGGTTACATTTATTAGTTATTTCTATATAAATACGATTAAATCTTTTCTTCATATATTACTCGCTTTTCATTTCTTATTTATTTTTCTTAAAATATTCTCACTATTTTTTGATAAGATTTTTTTGATGTTCTATTTTAGAGAAATATTTAATTATGGAAAATTCTGTTTCTAAGACGTAAAGATTTCCACTTATATATATTTCTTTATCTTTATTAAAAACTATCTCATCACTAATATGATCTTTACTTTGCCATTTTTTTTAAATATTTATACTTGTTAATCCTAAATCGTCCATATCGAGTTCAATTAATTTATTTATATATAATGACAATAAGTATTTTCTTTCTTCATTTGATAAATTTTCTATAACAATAACAGGCGTTGATAGTAAAATATTTTTAAATTCATTGGTACTATTTCTTTTTATTAGCATTTTTCTATAATTAGCAAACAAATCAGTTATAACATTTTCATGGGTACTCTCAAAAAATAAATCTAACATATTGCACTTATCATAATCACACTCAAAATCTCTGATTAAAGCAATTTCATATTTTTCTATTGTTTTATCATAAATAGCTTTTAAATTTTTTCTTTGCAATTCTAAATTATTCATATTATCCCTCAGACTTCATTTCAAACAAAGCATTTCTTAATTCCATAGCACGTTCGAAGTCAAGATTTTTAGCTGCTTCTTTCATTTCAGTTTCAATTCTCTCAATTTCTAGCATTTTCTCTTTTTTAGTTAATTTTTTCTTAGGTTTAGTAGTATTATTAGTATCAATATTACTAATTACTTCTCTTATTTCTTTTTCTATTGTTTTAGGAACAATACCATGTTTTTTATTATAGGCTTCTTGAATTTCACGACGACGTTTAGTCTCTTTAATGGCTTTCTCCATAGAATCTGTTATATTATCAGCATACATTATAACATGACCATTTGCATTTCTTGCACAACGTCCTATTGTTTGAATAAGACTCCTCTCACTTCTTAAGAATCCTTCTTTATCAGCATCTAATATGGCGATTAGAGATACTTCTGGAATATCTATACCTTCACGAAGAAGGTTAATACCAACAACAACATCATAAATACCACATCTTAAATCATGAATTATTTGCAACCGTTCTAGAGTTTTAATCTCAGTATGAAGATATGCTACTTTAATATCTAAGTCTTTTAAGTAATTGGTTAATTCTTCACTCATACGTATAGTTAGGGTAGTAATTAAAACTCGTTCATTTTTCTTAATACGATCATTTATCTCGCCTACTAAATCATCTATTTGTCCTTCTGTCTTTCTAACTTCAATGGTTGGATCAAGTAATCCTGTAGGTCTAATAATTTGTTCAACGTATTCTCCATTAGTCTTTTCAAGTTCATAATCTCCTGGTGTTGCTGATACATAGATAGCTTGTTTTATTTTCTTTTCAAACTCATCAAATTTTAAAGGACGGTTATCTAGCGCACTTGGTAGACGAAATCCATAATCAACTAAGTTTTGTTTTCTTGCTCTATCACCATTATACATTCCTCTTACTTGTGGTAAAGTTACATGCGATTCATCTACTATTAATAAATAATCATCACCAAAAAAATCCATTAAAGTTGTTGGTGTCTCACCAGGCTTACGACCAGCCATAGGAGCGGAATAGTTTTCAATACCATGACAAAAGCCTGTTTCTTCTAACATTTCAATATCATAGTTAGTTCTCTGTTCAAGACGTTCTGCTGCTAAAAGTTTATTTTCTTTTTTAAGTTCTACTAAACGTTCTTGCAATTCTTTTTTTATCCTTTTAATCGCTTCTTTTAATTTATCATCACTAATAACAAAGTGACTAGCTGGAAAGATACTAATATTTTTCTTATTAGAGATTACTGTTCCTGTTAAGACATCTATTTCACTAATTCTATCTATTTCACTACCAAAAAACTCTATTCTATAACCTGTTTGATTTTGATTAGTAGGAATTATTTCTAAGACATCTCCTCTTACTCTAAAAGTACCACGATGAAAATCTAAATCATTTCGTTCATATTGCATTTCAACAAGCTTTACTAAAACTTCATTTCTATCTATTTCTTCACCTACTCTTAAAGTTAGCATTTTCTTTTTATATTCTTCTACTTCACCAATACCATATATACATGATACAGATGCGACTACTATAGTATCTTTTGATGAAAGTAAGGCTGATGTTGCCGCATGACGAAGTTCATCTATTTCATCATTTATTGATGAATCTTTTTCTATATAAGTATCTGTACTAGGAACATAAGCTTCTGGTTGATAATAATCATAATAAGAAACGAAATACTCTACATTGTTCCCAGGGAATAATTCTTTCATTTCAGAATAGAGTTGTCCTGCAAGAGTTTTGTTATGGGCAAGAATAAGGGTTGGTTTATTAACTTGGGCGATTACATTGGCCATAGTAAATGTCTTACCAGTACCCGTAGCCCCTAGTAAAACCTGGGTTTTCTTGCCTTCTTTAACTCCTTCAACTAATTCTTTTATTGCCTCTGGCTGGTCTCCACTAGGTTTAAATTTTGATACTAATTTGAACATAATTTTCCTCCTTTTTTAGGTTAGTTTTTATCTTTTTTTAATTTGTATTTTAATCTGAAATTATTCTTTTTTTTCACAGAATACACTACTCGGCCACATTTTTACTATGTAACACTATATAACACATATTAATACTTGGTAACCTATTCTAACACTTATTTTACAACAAAACAAGAAACTTATGCTAGAAGTTTCTTGGCATTCTTTATAGGTACTGTAAAAACTCACTAAAAATTGTTGGTGTATCCAAATCAATAACTTTATCATTATGGTTTGTTTTAGGAACAACTTCTCTGATAAAAGCATTTAATTCTTCATTACAATCAACTATTATTTTATCTTTATCAAAATAAACAGTTGAGGTAATGATGGTTGAAGCATGCCCTAATATTTCTGATATTGCTTTTAAATTTTTATTGTTTTTTAGCAATAATGTAGTATATGTGTGCCTTAAGTCATGAAATTTAATATCTGGTAATTCATTTTCTTTTAGTAGTTTTTTATAATATGGTCTAATAAATCCTTTGCTTCTAGGCTTGCCATAGGTAGAACAGCATATATAATTTTCATCAAGGAATGGATTTTTTTTATCATTTATTCTCCTGCTTCTATTTTTATCATATCTACTTTTAGCTTCCAAAATGGCTTCGAAAACTAAATCTGGTATATCTAGCACTCTATCACTACTATATGTCTTTAGCTTAATCTCTTGTTTTGTATATGTTTTAGGATTACAGTCCTTCTTTGCTTTTTTAGGATCAACTCCTAATTGTCTTTGAATATGAATTTTTTTATTAACAAAATCAACATCTGAAAATTTTAGGCCATTAATTTCTTGTTTCCTTAACCCCATTAAAACTGCAAATATTATATGTAAGTATATTGGTGTAGTTTTGCTTGCTCTAATTAATGTTTTTACTTGTTCTAAATCTAAAACTTTATCTTTATCTATTTCTAAAATCCTATATTTTTTCTTTTTGATATTTTTAGGCAATTCTACATCAATAGTTGGATCTACACTAATTAAATTTTTATCTTTAGCATATTGCATAGCTGTTGTAATAACTACTTTTGCAAGTCTTCCTACTGACTCGTATTTTTCGGCAGTGGTGTTATAAAATTTTTGTATGTGTCCTCTATTAATTGTTTCTAAATATAAATTTGTAAAATATGGAATAGCATAGTTTTGTACTACATTTCTATATGACATATAACTATTATATGTAATATTAGGTCTCATAACTTTTTCCAACCAGTAATTAATATAATCTTTAAATTTTATTTTTGGAATAACTACAAAAGTATGATTTTCTAGTTGTACTATTTTTTTATTTCTTTCTATTTCGGCATCTTTCTTTTTTTGATGTCCTCCAAATTGTCTTATTTCTTCACTTCCATCATTAAAAAACAGTTTTACTCTAAAGCCATATTTATCCTTTAATTTCATAACAGAAAATATATTATAATTAACATACTTTCTATTTAAAATTGTTTCGTTAAGCATTTATATTCCTTTTTGATATTTTTTAACATATTTTTAGCTGCTTTATAATCATTAAATTGATATATTTTTCTACATACTTTATTATTATTTAGTTCTTTTCTTAATACAACTTTATATTTAGAAGTTTTGTCGTTTTCTTTATATATAAATATATAACTACAACATCTAGTAACTTTAGGTTTCATTTTCTATAATCTCCTCACTAAAGTTATCATTAATAAAATTTAGTATCTTTTGTTTTTCGTCCATAACTTCACAATAATATTCAAATGTAGTATGTATAGATGTATGTCCTAAAAAAGCAGCAATTTTAGCTAGAGTAACTCCACTTTCTATAAGTATAGTGGCACACATATGTCTTAAACTATGTACACTAATTGATGGTAAGCTTAATTCATTACAAATTTTATATAAGACCTTATTTAAGCAACCAGGATAGTGAGGCAAACCATTTTTTTGACAGCTTATGTAATCATTATCTTTATAGTCATACTTTCTTTTGTTTTCTTCAACTAATTCTGCTCTTTTTATAAGTTCTATTTTTATTATTTCGGGAAATTTTAATTTTCTTTTTGATTCTGGAGTTTTTGGAGGAGCTTCTACTAATTTACTACTAACAATCTTGTTATCTTTATATTCAAACTCTAATTTTAATTGCCTATTTATAGATAGGATATTATTTTCAAGATCAAAGTCTTTAAATTTTAATCCATATATTTCTCCTTTGCGTAATCCACAAAATACTCCTAATAATATCTCAAGGTAATAAGAATTATTTTTAACAGTATTTAAAAATCTCTTTAGTTGAAATCTACTAAATATTCTTATATTAGGTTTTTCTCTTATATAAGCTTTTGTTTGTAAAGCAACATTATAATTAATATATCCACCTTTATATGCGTCCTTAAATGCTAAAATTATCATTCCTCTTGCAGCATAACCACTACATTTTGTATATTTTGAAGCTTTTTCTAAAATATCATCTAAATATTCTTTAGTAGTTAATGATACTTTTATGTCATATTCAATATTAGGTAATATTAAACTATTTAGTATGTATAACCCTACCATTTTTGTTTTGCTTTCAATTCTTTCAGAATATATATTATCAAACCAATGTGTTAGATACTCTCTAATTGTAATATCTTTATCCACTGTTATATGAAACTTTTTTAATTCTTCTTCAAACTCTTTTTTATATTTATTATAGCTTTCTATAGCCTCTTCTTCGGTTTTAAATCCTTTTTTCTTACATAATTTAATTTTTCCATTTATATCTATTTTTTTGTATCTATGAGCCCAAGAAGTGTATTCATAAAAAGCTACGCCACTTTTACCTTTAATTATTTTTTTATCACTCACTATATAACATCTCCTAATCTTATAAGTATTTATTTAGCCAATTATCAAATGGTTGTTTTGGAATTTTATATATTTTCCCAAATCTTAGTACTCTAAAAGGCGACTGTTCTTTATAAACTTTGTCTAAAAAGTCATAAAGCCTATTTCTTCCTAATCCTAATATTTTTTGAACTTCTGAAGCACTATAAACTTTTTTCTCTAATTTATCATTCATATTTCAAAGTCCTTTTGATAGAGTCATTTGCTATAGCACTTACAACATACCAAGTATCTTGGCAATTTACGAATGTGCAATTTTTTAATTTATACATTTGACAAATCCTTTTCTGTTATAATAGTTGCGTGATATTTAAAAATTGGTTTTTTATTAAAAGTTTTACTTAAATTAACATTATTTTCTATACAGTTATTAAGAAGAGTATCAACTTTATTTATAGCTTTAGCTTTGCTAGTTTCTTTTACCATCATTTCTGTTATTTCTATTTTCTTAATAGTTATTAAATAATCTTTTGTTATTCTTTTTATATCTGATATTTTCTTATTCATAATTTGTCCTTTCTTTAAAAACAAAAAGTGAGAACTTTTACTAAAGGTATGTTAAGTTCTCACTTTGAATTTATTTAGTTAATACTGATATTGTCTCGCCCTCAGTATAGGAAGTCATTAAATATTGATAGCTAATCAATTCACTGGACTTTCACCATCTTGAGGTCCTCTCAAGACTGCCCCCATTGTTTGTGACTATGGCTAGGCAGGAGTATCATTATACCTATTATTGATCATTGCAGTTTTAAGAGCCACTTAAAATTTATAGCCAAGTATTTATCGTCAAGCGTACTTGCTAACGTGCTTGTTGTTTTCAACATAATAGGAACGTTTTAATGACTTGATTAAAAGTTGTCAAAGATCAATATTTTGTTTTATACAACAAAATCAGGTGAAAGAGATTTTATCCCTTTCACCTATTTCCTCACTTAAGTCAATTTTTGCAACCTAACTTTTTAAATTTTTTTTCAATTCTTCTAAAGATTTTTTTATACTTTTGCTAACTGCTTGATGACTACACTTTTCAATCAAAGCTATTTCATCTAGTGTCATATCATCAAAATAATACATTTTTAATCTACGCTTTTGTATAGATGATAATTTATTAATAGCTTCTTTTAAATTTTCATGTTCTATTAATTCTTCTACATCTTCTTCAACACTTTTTTGCTTAAGAATAGCACGTTTATTAATTGTTTCTTCACGTAAATCTAAATGTTCTATATGTCTATCAAATTCATTTAGTTGCGATAAATCTATAAGTTCAAACTCATTAAATGCCATATAAATATCTTGGCTAATATATACAATATGTGTAGTGTTCTTATTATCTTTAAAAGTTACTGAATATTTATTATCATTAAGTTGCTCTATTTTATAAGGATTGTCTTTATATTTCCTTCTTTTAGGCAATTTTTCCATTTTTCCTCCAATCGTCTTTTCCAAAACAATTGGAGAAAGGAGGATCTCTACAATTAAAGCAACAAAAAAAATCGGGCTTTATACTCAAAAATAGAGCATAAAACCCGATTAACTTTATATTGAAATTATACGATTTATTATAGTATTTTAAGCAGTATTTCTCCCCCATAGGCACAAACTCCTAAAGCAATGCCTATATTTAATGATTATAGAAATACTGCTTAAAAAATCTTAATCATTATAAAAACTAGCAATAATGTCTAATTGCTAGTTATCACTACTATTACCATTCACCCTACCATTACTCTCTTTACCATCTTATTGCATAGCTTTTGCATTGCTATTGCTATATATAATAATACAAATTAAGAAAATAATAAAGAGTATAGTCAAGGAATAATGATTATTGTTATTATCTTGAAGATTTAACCCAATTTTTCCATTTATAATTAATAAAATAAATTACTCTATCAAAATCATTAGGACGAAAGCAAATATCTTTTGCTACTATTTTATTATTATAATAAATATACCAAACAATATCATCATAAATAGATTTTAGGGCAACATCAAATGTAATATTTTCTTTTATAACATTTATTTTACATTTAATAATACTAACTTCTCTTTCTTCACAACTAGTTAAATTTGTTTTTATATCGTATATTGCAATATTATTATCTTTATAGCTTTTTAAATATTCTATTATATGTTTTACTTTAGTCCTGTTATTCGTTGATAATCCTTGCTTAATTACAACACTATTCTTCACTTTATCTTTAAATTCTAAAATAAATGAGTCAATTTCTTTTATATCATTTTCTTTTATTTCTTTACGCGGTACTGAACTTATTCTATATAAAAGAATAATTTTATCTGAAGTAATATTGCTAAAAGTACTTTTTATAAGCTCATATAATTCAGATGAAGGCAACCTACTATATTTAGATGAATTCCAATTATTAAATCCATCAAACTCTATATAATAAAAAGTTTTAATAGTTATTAACCCAGAAATTATATCAAAAGCTAGTCTATGTACTATGCCAAAATCATTATTATTTTCTCTATAATATCCACCAGCTAATTTATTTATAATACTTTTAAATCTGAAGTTATAATTTTTAACAATTCCATATTTAACTAAATTATATGGAAACAAAATATCCTTTTCAAATAATAAACCAATTTCATAAAACAATCTGTTAAAATAATTTAATATATCAACAACATACTTTATATAGAGAGTATTACTACTCTTTTTAAAAATATGACAATTTTTTCTAATTTCATTATAATCAAAATCATTAAAAAACATAAATAGATAGTCTTTATACATATAGTCGTGCTTAATTATTTCTGATATAAATAAATCTTTTATATCCAATTCATTCTTAATTACATATGTTTGTTTATAATTACAGTCAAAATATAAACTTTCTTTCATTAATTTATTGTTAATATTGTTAATATCTAAACTTGCTAAACAATCATCAATTAATGTTTTTATTTTATTAAAATTATCAGAATTACCATTTAGAATTTTTTCTTTAATGTCATCAATAGAAAATAATTTTTTTATTATTGCAACAATATTATATGAGGTTACACAATTGTAATTGTACAAATACTCTATAAAATTATTAAATGTGATTATTATATTTTTATTTTTTGGCATTTGCATTTCATTATACCTAATGTCTATTGTTTCTTGAACTAATATTGGAAAATATATTTTAGTATTCATGTTATTCGCCCCTTTTTAATGTAAAACTTAATAATGTTTATAGGTATTAATTTTATTAATCTATAACTTTATAATTTTTATATATATAATTTAAAAGTTAAGAAGTGGAGATGATTTAATTGAACTCAATGGAATTAATTGGTCTTAATACTAAATATTACAGATATAAGTTAAAAATTACACAAGAACAATTATCTGATATTAGTAATTTTAAAATTGCTTATATAAGTCTAATTGAAAGTGGTAGAGCTAATATGACCTGTAATAATATTGATCATATTGCCAAGGTTTTAGGAATTGAACCAGCTGATTTATTTAATAAAGAAACTGCAAGGAAAGCTAAATCATTACCTCCTAGAGTAGATATGATTTAGTTTTATTAATTTATACATTTACAATTTATATATTAATATTCTCTTAAAGTTTATCTTATATTTTTTGAAAAGTCAACCGATTTCGGCGAACATTTTGCTTGCCTCTCTGCTAAACTTTTCTTGTATAGGAGGAAAGAGATGAGATTTAAAGAAGCTGTTAGTAAGAGAATATTGGAATTATGCGATAATTATGATTATACACCTAATAGATTAGCAGAATTATCTGCTATACCTCCGACTAACTTAAGACGAATACTTGCAAATGATGTTGAAAACCCTAGTACTTATATTATTTACAAAATATGTAAAACCTTAAAAATTGAAATTAAAGATTTTTTTGACTCTGACTATTTTAGAGAAGACTTTGATGATTAAAAAATTCGTAAGTAGTTATTAATGATTAATGACTACTTTTTATTTATAAAAATTATCTAGCAAAAAAGAATAAGATTTTATTCTTATTAAACTTATTCTTTTATTACTTTATTTTTCTAATTTATTTTCCTTATACCATTTAGCAAAATCGTCTTTTGCTGTTCCCCAAAAACTTGCTTCATATTCATAATCAATATCTCTTAACTCACTTAATGTTTTTGTTTCACCATCTGGTATATAAAATTTATCATGCCATCTTCCTCTTGTTCCTCTTGCTTCTTTTGCAATAGTACCAGTTCCTCCACCAGTAAATACGATTGGATTCTTCCCTGGCTCGCAATATGCAAAACAATGCTCTATTCTTGCCTTTCTATTAGTCTCATTTTTAAAAAGTTCTAAAAACTTATCAATACCAATTTGCTTATCAAAATAAGCATTATATGGTCCTGGAAGACCACCTAGAGCATCAATATATAACCCAGAATCTGATTTTAAAACTGCACATCCTAATTTTTCAGCAGCATATTTAACGCTAAATTTAACTACTTCTTCACAAGTTTTAGCTTGTATTTCAATCACTTCAAAATCTGGATTCATTATTTCTAAATTAAATCCATATTTTTTTCCAAAAAATTCATTTGCCTCCTCAACTTTATGAGGATTTGTTGTTAAGTAAACTAATTTTTCCATTTTTTTATTCTCTCCTTTTTATTATAATAACATATTTTTTTCATTATCTAAACAGTTCTTTAGGTTGTGTATAAATTTTCTATTTGTCTTTCTATCTTGGACTGCTATTCTTATATGTAACCTTTTTCTTTCATCAATTATGGGTACTACAGAAATATCATTATTTGCTAATTTTATCATAAACTTCTCATCAAATGTTGTTTCAGTCATAAGTGTATTAGATTTTGACTCAATGATTTTAATATTTAATTGTTCTAATTCATTTTTTAAATATATTCGTTCTTTTTTTATTAATTCTACATTTTTTAAATAATAATTACTATTTATAACTTTATCTGCTAATATACATGATAATCCAGAAAATTCATTAACAGTTGTTAATTTTAAGTATTTATTTTTAAACGTTTTAGAACACACCATATAACCTATTCGCATATTTGCTAATCCATATGCTTTAGAAAAACCTTTCAGTATTATAAGATTACTGGGAAATTTTTTTGATATTAAACTTTCTTCATTTGAATATTCTAAATTTGATTCATCTATTATTATATAAGTTTTTTTATGGCGATTAGCAAAATTAATAATATCTTTATTCTTTAATAATATACCAGTTGGATTATTTGGATTACATATATAAACTAATTTTGTATTATTATCTATTGAATAATCCATATTTTCTAAACTAATTTGATAATTATCTTTTAGATAAACTCTTTTAGTTTCAGAGCCTAATGAACTAACTGCATACTCCGCTTGATTAAATGTAAGATAGCTCGTTACCAAATTACCTTTATCTTTTGAAAAAAGGACTTTTATAATATTTTGTATTAATCCATTTGTCCCTGATCCTAATATTATTGATTTAGAAGATAGATCTACTTTATATTTTTTAGCAATACTATCAATTAATTTATTTATTTCTTTACTGCTTGGATATTTATCATATTCATATTTATATACAAATTTAAATGGATATTTATATAAATATTTACCCGAAAGTGTCATATCTATATTTTTTGACTCAAGATGTGAGTAATCATCTAAATAATCTCTTTTAGATTTACAATATACTTTTTTCATAACTAACTCTCTTTTTGTAATAATAATGAATACACATTTCTTTTTCCACCATTACCAACATCAGTTATATGCTCATCAATTTTTTTAATAATTTTGAAATTATTATGTTCAACATATTCTATAATTTTTTTCTTTGATAAAAGTACCATAGGTGGTCTGTTTTTAATATTATATAAATATCCAGAATTGTGAATTAAATCATCTGTTATTACATCATTTGTAAAAATTGATAAAATAATCATTCCATTTTTTCGTAAAATTCTATTCATTTCGGAAAATGCTTTTTCTATTTCATTTAATGTAGTTGCATTATGGAGAACACCTATTGATAATATTAAATCAAAGCTTTCATTTTTTAATGGTAAATTATCAAAACTAGCATTAATAAATTCTATATTATATTCTTTAAGACTATTTGCCATATTTGTATATTTATCAACTGCTATTACTTGAGTTCCCTTTTTCTTTAAATATTTAGAATATCTTCCCCCACCACAGCCAATATCTATACATTTTACATTTTTATTTATAATACTATCTATAACATCAGTAATATATTTTGAAGGCTTTCTATCAGCAAAAGATGTCGCAACTTCCTGTTTATTCCAGTAGTCAAAATCAGTTGATAATTTATAATTATCTATTCTGTAAATATTATTATATATTTCTGCTTCGATAACTTTCATATCTAAATTTTCCATATATTCTTTACAATAGTGGAAGTCTTTGTCATTTGTTGTTATTGCAAAGAACGCTGGTCCTACTGAAGATAAAGTTAAAAAGTCACATCTTTTTTCTTCATATAAAACTCTTAATTTATTTGCTAAATCCACCATTTTTTCATAAACAAATGAACAATTTTCTATACTTCCCATATCAAACCTATATTTAAAAACAATATCTGATAAATCTTTAATTTCACCATTTACCATTCCAGGTAATGACTTATGTAATAGATGGTATGCTATATCTTTTGAATACTTTTCTCCAGTTTCTTTAAACTTCCATAAATTTTCTTCTTCTTTTTTCATTAAAACATCTGCATTTTGTTCTTTAAAGTCTTTAGGTAATGCTATAAGTATTTTTGCATTATATTTCATTTTTGCAATAGTAGTAGATTTACCTGCTATTATAATAATTCCTGCTTCTGTTAATCCTCCTGTTGCTCCACCACCAATACATTGTACCATTTTTAAATCATTTTCATTATTATCATCTATTTCTTCGCCATGATTGCTTGCTAAATATTTTATGAGGTCTTCATTTGATATAGGGTGTGAAAACATTTCATTAATAGCAGCTGCAACTGCTGAAATTGTTGAACTACTACTACCAAAGCCACAATGTTTGGGTATATCTTTATCATCAACATCTATATATAAACCATTTGTAAAATTAATTACTTTTTTCATTAAATAATAAGCATGTTTTACTAGTACTTTTCTTCTAGTACTGTCGCTTATTTCAACGGAATCATTTTTATTAGTTACCTTAATATACACTTTTATAAATTTATTTGCCGAAACTACAACTTCACCAGGAGTAAAAATCATACTATCGTTGTAACAAACAGCACTCGGATTAATTGCCATTGCATCTAATCTTATAGGATAAGATATAGAAATTTCTTTGTATTGCAATGATTTGTTATTACTTATTTTACCATAAAACTCATTAAAAATATAATCAGCTTTATATATTGGAAATCTTTCTATCATTTTTTTCTCCTTTTAATCTTTATTAATCAATTTCATTTCATCATATAGATTATATAAATATTTTAAATAATTTAAAATGTCTTCTTTATTAGTTATTACTTTTTTAGCAATAGCTTTACAATACCCACATTCATTACAATGCCCAGTACATTTATTAGAAACAAAATATTCAACAAAACCATCTAATTTTTTATTATCAATAAATATGTGTCTAGGGTATTTTCTTTCACATCCAAGTCCTCTAATCTTATATATTTCATTTAATACATCCTCTTTAGTTTTAAATTTTTTATTCATATCTATTTTATAATCACTATTAAAACCTGTAGTCCAGCCATGTCCTTGAATTAAATCTAATAAATTACCATCATAATTTCTATCAGTATATGCTTTTACTCTTTTAACTAACTCATCTGTTGGAAAATCCCTTTCTGTTAATTTAAAATGTTCTATACCGATTTCTTCGTAATACTTTATATCTTCTGGTCTAACCCAAGGAGACTTTATATATTCATATTCATTATCTAATTGATGTTTTTGACATGTTAATAAACACCAATCTACATATTTATTATTATCATCATAACAATTAGAAGCATGAGATAATGCAGATGTATGTGTGTATATATAAGGACAATTTTTTATACAACTATTAGTAACTAATATTTCTATTTTAGATTTTTTTAAATGATCTACCATGTATTTTAGTGTTTTAAAATCTCTATTGATTTTAACAAAATCAACACATATTATATCTGCTCCCATATCTTCCCAAAATTTTGCTTTTTCATAATTATCAACACAAGCAAATGTCGAAATTCTAACAGTAAACCTATTAAAATTTTTCTTTATTAATTTAAGTATAAAAGGATTAGTAACAGTCAAAGCATTTACACCAATACTAGATAAATATGTTAAAAAATTTAAAAACTCTTTTTGCCATTTTTCAGACTGTTCATGATTAGATAGGCAACTACCATTTAATAAATAGTTAAATTTAAAACCTGCATTTCTTACTTTTTTTACATGTTCCTCTAATCTTTTTTTAGACACATCTTTTAAAGTATTATCAGGTCTTCCTCCACCTAGTATATCTTCTTTCATTTTTCCATATACTTCATATATTGGATAACCTTTTATTTTATCAATAAGCTCATCATCAAAATTAGTTGCTAATGAAATCTTCATTATCTTTCTCCTTTTATTAATATTTTTCTTTTTACTATATCTATTGTTTTATCATCATTATTTATTCTATGTGCAAAAAGGCAAGTATCTTGATGTTCGAAGACATAGTCTCTTATGTTATATAGACCAGCTTTAATTTCCTCAAGAAGTTTCTTTTCAAATTCTAAATCTGATAATTTTATACATTCTCTTGTTTCATAATTAGTTTTTAAAAGTACAAATGGAGACTCTAAATAAATAATACTAGGTAATGATATTGAAAAATGTTTAGATATATACATTATACCTTCTAAACTTCTATTACCTGTTATCACAATATTAGATGAACTATTTTTTAAGTTTTGCTCCATTTCTTGACATAAAATTTGATTAGTAAAATCTACGCCATATTTTTCCTCTCCTGATAATATCCAATTTTTAAAACTACTATCAGTATTTGATTTAGCATATAATGATCTTATCATAGGACCAGTATCAAAATGGGTTAAATCAATTTCTTTTTTTAATTCATTTACTAAAAATGTTTTTCCAACTCCATGATGACCTGCAATAAAATGAATATTATTCATATCTTTCTCCTTTTATTTTTTTACTTTATTAAGAACTTTGGTTTCTTGCTTTTCTTCATTTAATACTTTTTCATTTATTCTTACATCAAATGAATTACCATTAACTTTATATTTAACTACTTCCCCTATTGGTTTTAAATATATAGCTTGTCCTAATGGGCTATTAATTGAAACTATATTATAGTCCTCATCTTTACTAAAAGCTTCTGTACCAGATAATTTATAAATATCTGTTTCTTCATCATCTTCTCCAAAAATCAAAGTCAAAGATAAAACATCACCAATATCCACAACATTTTCATTATCCTGTTTGTCAACAATAATTGCATTTTTTAGTCTTTCTTGTTGTAGAGTTACAATTGATGTGACACCATCAATATAGAAAAAAAGCAATAAGTCG
>CAMMBL010000033.1 GCA_946494015.1 uncultured Mycoplasmatota bacterium
GAACACAATATCTAAGTTTTCAGAGAACTATTTCTCTAAATATTTTTCTTGGTAACGATAGCAAGTGGGGTACACCTGTTCCCATCCCGAACACAGAAGTTAAGCCACTTAACGCCGACGATAGTGTATGCGAAAATAGGAAGTTGCCAAGAATTTTTTTTGTTTATAAAAGAAAGGTTTCATCTTGATGGTGAGGCCTTTTATATTATTTTTATATGAAATACCTTGAAAAAATATAAACTCCTTTGCTATAATCTATAGATAGAGAAAAGAGGAGATAATTATGAACAACTATAAAATAACTAGTTACAGTGAAAGTGATACAGTTGAGTTAGCACAAAATATTGAATCGGAAAAATTTCCTAATATGGTTATCTGTTTAATAGGTGATTTAGGAAGTGGAAAGACAATGTTTACTAAAGGCTTTGCTTCTTCCCTTGAAGTTAAAGAAGAAATAACATCACCTACTTTTAACATTATAAAAGAATATACAAGTGGAGAATTACCATTATATCATATGGATGTATATCGCCTAGATGGTAAAGTAGATGATATTGGCCTTGAAGATTACTATAATAAAGGCGGTATTTGTATTATTGAATGGGCTGATATGATAAAAGATTATTTACCAGAAGAACGTTTAGAAATTAAATTTAAACTATCAAATGAAGATGAAGATACTAGAATTATTACCATTACACCATATGGTTCTAAATATGAAGATCTATGTGAGGATGTATTATGAGAGTCTTGTATATAGACACATCAAGTGATTACTTATATAGTGGCATTGTAATTAATGATAAATTAGTTTCAGAAATTAAAAAAAAATATGAAAAGGATTTATCAAAAGAAGCCTTACCTAAAGTAATAGAATTATTTGATAAAGCTGGTATTACACCTCAAGAGTTAGATAAAATAATAGTAGTTAATGGTCCTGGATCATTTACAGGGATTAGAATAGGTATTACTATTGCTAAAACTATGGCTTGGGCTTTAAATATAAATATTACCCCCATATCAGGTCTAACCGCTATGGCTATATCTTGTAATAACGATACTTATAAAATGCCTTTAATTGATGCAAGAAGGGACTATGTATATGGAGCGATTTATGACAAAGATAATAATAAAATTATAGAGGATTCTCATATATATTTACAAGATCTATTAGATAAGAGTAAAAATTTAAGTGAAGTGGTTGCTATTACTAATAATAATATAAATATCAACTTAAAAGTTTTACGATATGATCCGGACATTCTAAAAATAGTTAAACATTATGAAAACAGTGAAGGTATTAATCCTCATTTAGTCAATCCCATATACTTAAAAAAGACAGAAGCCGAGGAAAAAGCTGGATTATGATTAAAGAATATGATAGTTATCCACAAGATACTGTGGATAACTTTACTTATAAGTTAACAAAAAGTGAGTTTTCCACAAATCCTTACTTAAAAATAATTACCTATGTAGAAAAAAATAAAGTAATAGGATTCCTTTTATACAGTCTTATCTATGATAGAATTGAAATAGAACAATTTGAAGTAAATATTAATGAAAGAGGTAAAAAAATTGGTAATAAATTATTGAAATATTTAATAGAAAAATATCAAGGCGCTAATATTAAAAATATTACTTTAGAAGTTAAAGCTGACAATCTTATCGCTATAAATCTCTATAAAAAATATAATTTTAAAGATATTACTATTCGTAAAAATTATTATAACAATATAGATGCTATTTTAATGGAAAGGAAATACTCATGAAAGAAAAAAATAAAAGAATAGTATCTAAAAATGATACCACTTCTATTGCTTTACTTCTAACATCAAAAAAACTTGGTATAGAAAAATTAGATCTAAAAACTATTGATAATTATGATGAAATAGTAAATAAAAATATAGAAGCTAGTAACATTTTGGGTAATATATACTATTCTAATAATATAATCCCTCCCATTTTTGATTATATAAGTGATGAGAATAAAAGAACTTATGTCCATATAAATAAAAATATTAATATAAATGAAGCTTTTTCCTATTACTTTAATATTATTCCTCTTGGAATAATCATAGCTGCTGAACAAAACAATGCATTAAACGTTTTAGGTTTAGAATATGATTATAATGAAAAAATAATAAAAGCCAAAACTAAGACTCTTAAACTTTAAAAAAAGAGTCTTTTATGTTAAAATATAAAAAAGTTTGGAAGTGATAATATGAAAGATGTATATATATTAGGTATTGAAAGTAGTTGTGATGAAACTAGTTGTTCCATAGTCAAAAATGGTACTGTTGAGATTGCTACCAGTACCTCTACTCAAATAGCGATTCATGAAAATTTTGGCGGAGTAGTACCAGAAATTGCAAGCCGAGAGCATGTTAAAAATATAACTATAGTAATAGAAGACTGTTTAAAGAAAGCGAATATGAAAATAGAGGATGTAAATGCTATCGCTATTACTTATGGACCAGGTTTAATTGGTAGCCTTTTAATTGGTTTAGAAGCCGCTAAAACTTTAAGCTATATCTATAATAAACCCTTAATTCCTATTCATCATATAGCAGGTCATATCTATGCTAATAGTTTAGTTGAAGAACTAAAATTTCCCCTAATCGCTTTAGTTGTTAGTGGTGGACATACAGAGCTTATTAAAATGACAGATCATTTTAAATTTGAAAAATTAGGAGGTACTTTAGATGATGCGATAGGAGAATGCTATGATAAAGTAGCAAGAGTAATAGGTCTATCATATCCTGGAGGACCTAAATTAGATAAACTATCAAAAGAAGGGAAACCTACTTATAAACTACCTATTCCATTAAATGATAATTCATATAACTTTTCATTTAGTGGTCTAAAAAGTGCTGTTATAAATTTAAATCATAATGAAGAACAAAAAGGCAATAAAATAAATAAAGCGGACTTAGCTGCTTCCTTTCAAGATGCTGCTGTTAAAAGCATTGTTTCTAAAACTAAAAAAGCCTTAAAAGATTATGATATTAACAATTTAATAGTCGCTGGTGGAGTTGCTGCTAACAGTATTCTAAGAGAAGCCTTAAATGATATGTGTAAAGAAAATAATATTCATTTATCTATACCACCTATGAAATATTGTACTGATAATGGTACGATGATTGCATCTAGTGGTTATTATGCTTATAAATTAAATAGAAAAGCTGATTACTATTTAAATAGTATGTCTACAACACCTTTACAATAAAATTTATGTAAATTTAAGTCTATCTTTATAAACTTTTAAAATAAAACTTCCATTTAGTGTTACAATAAAATTGTAAAGAATGAAAGGAATGATTAGATGGATTTAAAAAAATTATTTGGTTATGAAGGAAAGACTGTGGTTATTACAGGATCAGCTTCAGGAATGAGTAAAGCAGCTACTGAACTTTTACTAGAATTAGGAGCCGAAGTTTATGCGATTGACATTAACCCCATTGATTTACCTGTAAAGAAAGCATATCAAGCTGACTTAAGTAATAAAGAAGAAATTGATAAAGTAATTGCTGATTTACCTGATAAAATAGATGCCTTATTTCTATGTCATGGTATCGCTGGCTTTAAAGGAAAAGAACTATTAGTTCAAAAAGTAAACTTCTATAGTCAAAAATATATGACTGAAAAGTTACTTGATAGAATAACAGATCATGGTTCAGTTACTTATATCGCTTCAGTTGGAGGTTTTGGTTGGCAACAAGTATACCCTAAAGCTGTTGAATTAATCAATTTAAAAACTTGGGATGAAGCTATGAAGTGGTATGAAGAACATCCAAAAGAAATAGAAAGTTCATATGTTTTTGCAAAACAATGCTTGCTTTCATATGTAACATATAAATGTATGAGTAAAGAGTTTATTAATAGAAGAATAAGAATTAATGCTATTAATCCAGGAGATACAACTACTGGTTTAACTGATGATTTTAATAAATCAACAAGTCCTACAGGTAATGCTGATGAAGGTGCTAAAATGATTGAAAATATTTTCTTAAAAAGTTGGAATGGTTATGCTGCTGAACCTAAAGATATGGGATATCCTATGGTAGTTATTGGTAGTGATATCTTCTCTTATATGTCAGGACAACTTATCTATATTGACTATGGACTAACTTCTAGTTGGACAAGTATGGCCTTACTAAATTCTAATAATAAAACAATAGAAGAAATATCTCATGAATCAAACAATAATTAAAGATCTAAAATAGGTCTTTTTTTTACTTTTTTTAATAAGAAAAACTTAATTTTGTCGAAATATATGTTATAATCTATAATAAGGGAGGTAAAGAAAAGTGACAAATAGAATTATTCTAAATGGAACTTCTTATTTTGGTTACAAAGCAAGAAGAAGTTTACTTGATGAAATTAAAGGAAGAAAATATAAAAAGGCTTTAGTTGTAACAGATAAATCATTAGTAGATGCAAATGTTACAAGTAAAATTACAGAACTATTAGATGAAATATTACTACCATATGAAATCTATTGTGATATTAAGCCTAATCCTAATGTTCATAATGTTAATGAAGGATTAGATATTCTAAGAGATAGTGAAGCCGATTTTTTAATCGCTGTAGGAGGAGGATCTGTTATTGATACTGCTAAGTGTATGAGTATCATTATGACTAATCCTGAATTTAGTGATGTCGTTAGTCTTGATGGTAATGCTACTACTAAAAATCCAGGCATGCCAGTAATAGCTTTACCGACAACAGCTGGTACAGCTGCTGAAGTAACAATTAATTATGTTATTACAGATGATAATAGAAAGAAAAAAATGGTCTGTGTTGATCCTCATGATATTCCAGTAATAGCAATAATTGATCCAGAATTAATGTCTACAATGCCTAAGAGTTTAGCAGCAGCAACTGGAATGGATGCTTTAACTCATGCTATGGAAGGGTATATTACTAAAAATGCTTGGTTAATGACAGATATGTTTCATAAACAAGCTATGGATTTAATCTATCATAACTTAGAAAAAGCTGTTAATGAAAAAGATAAAGATGCCATTGAGAAAGTTGGTTATGGACAATATATCGCTGGTATGGGCTTTTCAAATGTAGGTCTTGGAATAGTTCATTCTATGGCTCACTCCTTAGGAGCATATTTTGATACTCCACATGGTCTAGCTAATGCTTTATTATTACCACATGTTCTAAGATGGAATGGTGTAGTTTGTCCTGATCGTTTTAGAGATATGGGTTGCATTTTTGGTCTTGATATGGATAATTTAACAGATGAAGAAGCTGTAGAAAAAGTGTGTGATGCTATCGATAAGCTAGCTAGAAGTGTAGGTATTCCTAAAACTTTAAAAGAAATAGGAATTCCTTATGATTCTTTAGAAACACTTGCTAATCAAGCAATTAATGATGTTTGTACACCGGGTAATCCAAGAGAAGTAACAAAAGAAGATATCTTAGCTTTATATAAAGAAGCTTATGAATAAAAGTAGTAAATAAAAAGGGAGGAAAATTATGTTAAAAACAAAAGTAGGGTATTCAACTCTAAAAGATTCATATGCAAAAGGAAAAGAAGCAGCAAAAAATGCTGTAGTAGGAATGCATCCTAAACTTGGAATGATGTATTGCTCATGTAATGATGATGTAGAAGAAGTTGTAAATGGTGCTATCTCATCAATGAAAGGAGCTCCAGTTATCGGCTGTACTAGTAGTGGTATGATCATGACTAATGATGGTATTATTGAAAGTGAAGATGGTTTTGCTGGTCTTATGGCTTTTGATGATAGAAATATGAATATTGGAGTTGCTGCTCATAAAGCAGGTAAAAACGCAAGAGAAATAGGACGTAAAGTAGCTAGAGCTGCCGTTGAAAATGCTAAAGAAAATTATTCACCAAACTATTTCTATATGGTTGCAAGTCCAAAAGAAGAAGAAGATTACCTAATGGGAATTCAAGATGTTATTGGGCGAGTTCCTATGTTTGGAGGAAGTGCTGCTGATGATACTGTAGAAGGAAACTGGAAAATTTTCTGTAATGATCAAGTATTTTCAGATGGTGTTGCCGTTGCTTTCTTCTACACAGATAATGATATTGTAACAAGTTATACAGGAGCATATCGTGAAACAGAAAATTATGGACTTATTACTGAAGTTAGAAATGATCGTACTTTAGTTAAAATAGATGGAGTATCAGCATTAAAGAAATATGCTGAGTGGATTGGTAAAAAGCCAAGTGAACTAAAAGGACAAAACTTATTAGTAGCATCTATTACTAAACCATTAGGAGTAAAAGATCCTCTAGGTAACTTAACTGTAGTTCGTCATCCTATGTTTGGTGATGATATGGGAACAAGAACTACAACTGATGATGTTATTAATTTAGGTAATAAAGTAGTAGAAAAAACTGCTATCGTTCAATTAGAAGCGACAGTAGATGAGTTAATCAAATCTACTAAAGCAACTCTAAAAGATGTTAAAAGTCAATTAACTACAGAACCAGCTGGTTATTTCCTAGTTCATTGTGGAGGACGTAAACTTGGAATAGGAGATAGAATTGATGAAGTTTATAAAAAACTTGTAGAAGAAGCTCATGGTGTTCCATTTATAACAGTCTTTACATTTGGAGAATACGGTTATGATGAGCATTCAGCTAACATTTGTGGTGGCTTAATGTTATCATTTACAGCCTTTGGTGAAGAATAGGAGGAACCCATGAAGAATTTAATAGGTGGAAGATTAGTTGATGCTAGTGATGGAAAAGTAATTGAAGTTATTAATCCAGCTACCAAAGAGTTAATAGATACTGTTCCAAATGCTACAGAACAAGATGTTGACATATGTGTAAAAGAAGCCGCTAAGGCTCAGAAAGAATGGGCTAAAATGCCTATGCACAAACGTGGTGATATTCTTTATAAATTTGTAGATTTAGTAGAAGCAAAAGCTTTAGAACTTGCAGAGCTTCTATCTAAGGAAACAGGTAAACCAATTAAAGAAGCAAGAGGAGAGATTGGAAATACTAGAAGTTTTGTTTATGGCTATGTTGAAAAAGCAAAACATGAATATGGAAATGTTATTCCCGCTGGAATTGAAAAAGGTCAAGAAAAAACAATTCAAATGACTTTTCAAGAACCTTTAGGAGTAGTAGGATGTATTATTCCCTTTAACTTTCCATGTGATTTGTTTGGCCAAAAAGTTCCAAGTGCCCTAATTATGGGTAATAGTGTTATTGTTAAACCATCTACATATAACCCATTAACACTACATACATACTGTAATTTATTAATGGAAGCTGGAGTGCCTAGAGGAGTAATCAACTGTATCTCAGGTGATGGTCCAACTACAGGCGAATATCTTGCCAAGCATCCAATGGTAAACTTAATGACCGTAACAGGAAGTACAGCGGTTGGTAGTGAAGTTATGGGTAACTGTGCCAAAAATATTACTCATGTTATGCTAGAATTAGGTGGAAATGATGCCTTTATCGTTATGAATGATGCTGATATGGACTTAGTCATTGATGAGATGGTTTGGGGAAGACTTTATAATACTGGACAAGTATGTTGTGCAAGTAAAAGATTCTTAGTTCAAAAAGATGTTAAAGATGAATTTATTAAACGTGCTGTTGCAAAGATAAAAACTCTAAAAGTTGCTATGCCCCAGCAAGAAGATGCCGATATTGGTTGCTTAATCAATGAAAAAGCTGCTATTAGAGTTCAAGAGCAAATTAAAAAGACTATTGAACAAGGAGCTAAACTTGTTTATGGAGGAAGAAGAAATGGTGCTTTCTTAGAGCCAACAGTTCTTGATAACGTTACCAGAGATATGGATGTTATGAAAGATATGGAAATATTCGGACCAGTTATTCCTGTTTGTAGTTTTGATACTGTTGAAGAAGCAATAGAGATAGCTAATCAAAGTAGTTATGGACTATGTGGAAACATCATGACTCGTGATATGAAAACAGCTTTTAAAGTTGCTAATGCTCTTGAAGTAGGTGGAGCCGTTATTAATGGAGCAAGTTTCTTCCGGGCTGCTGAAATGCCATTTGGTGGTTGGAAACATTCAGGTATTGGTAACGAAGGAATATCTACAACTCTAAAAGAAATGAGTAGAACAAAGACAATCGTCTTAAAGAATATATTAGATTAGATTTAAGTATTTTACTTAAGTCTTTTTCTTTTCTTGACCATTTTGTTAAAGTCAACAAAATGGTTTATACAAACTTGACTATATAAAATATAAAACAACTTGTCGGTTCAGACAAGTTGTTAATTATTTTTGATTTTCAAATATTAAACCTTTATAGTATTTCCAAGAAAGCACTCTAAAAGCTAACTTATCAATTAATCCTTCATCAATAGTTTTATTATTTACTGCCTCTTTAATATCACTAAAACTTTCTTCATAATCAGTAGTAATAAGTAAATCATTACCTGCAGTTATCGCTTTTACAGCTACATTATCAAGAGAAGATACCGCTCCCATCGCCAAATCATCACTAATAACAATACCAGTAAAGCCAAGTTTATTTCTAAGAATATTATGAATATTACTAGATAAAGATGCTGGGTTACTAGAATCAATATTAGTTACAGTATTATGACTCACAAGAATAGCTTCCGCTCCTTCATTAATACCTGCTTCAAAAGGTGGTAAATCATTCTTAACAATATCATCATAAGAACGATTATCAATAGACTGACCTGTATGGGTATCAGAATTATTTCCATAACCTGGGAAATGTTTTAAAGTGTAAGACACACCTAACCCTTTACTAGCACTAATAACTGTTTTAGCATAAGTACTAGTTAACTCCGTATTTTCTCCTAAAGTTCTTTTATACATATAGTCACTTGAATTAGTAGATACATCTACAACAGGCGCTAAGTTTAAATTAAGACCTAATTCTGATAACAATAAACTTTTATTAATAGTATCTTGTCTTATCTTATCAAAACCACCACTTAAATACAAATCTCTTGGTGATTCAAATTTACTACTAGCAAGCTTTGGATTACTACTAACTCTTACAACAGTTCCACCTTCTTCATCGACGGCTGTTAAAATAGGAATTTTAGATACATTTTGTAAATTATTAATCATTTTCTTTACTTCAGGTTTAGTTTTATCTTTAAAATCTTTTTCAAAAAAGACATAACCTCCAAACTGATATTTCTCTAAAGTTTCAACAGGATTAGTATCAGGATATCTTACAAGTAGTAACTGAGCTATTTTTTCATCAAGCGACATAGTTTTTAACTTCTTAGCAGCAAAGATATAAAAATCCTTAAAAATACCATTATCTTGCCACTCACTAGGTACACCTTCTTCATCATTACTAACCTTAATAGTTTTATATCCCAAAACTTTACTATCTTGTAAAGCTTTATTTTTATTCAAAGAGCCATTATATTCAAGCTCAATAACATCACCAACAGCTAAATTATCATCAATAATACCAAATGTATAAATAATATTATTACTATCTTGAATAGTAAAAGTACCATCATCAACACTCATCACAGTAGAAACCATTGTTTTAGTTTTTTCGTCTTTACTTTCTAAATCATGATTTAGAAATAATGTTATACTACCTAAAACAATAAGAACACCAGTTATAGCAAGTAGCCAAAGTATTTTCTTTTTCAAATAATCACCTCATTATCAATATTATTATATATAAAGAACGATATTATTATTCCAAAAACAAATATTGACTTAGACTAGACTTTAAGTGATAATATAGCTACGAAGGGAAGTAATAAAATGACTATAAAAGAAGTAGCTAAAAAATTTAATATGACGAATGATACATTAAGGTATTATGAAAAAGTAGGGCTAGTAGGACCAGTTAAGAAAAACAGTAGTGGGATAAGAGATTATAGTGAAGAAGATTTAAAAAGAATAGAGTTTATTAAATGTATGCGTAGTGCTGGTATTTCTATAGAAGTGTTAAAGAAATATGTTACTTTATACGATGAAGGAGAAAGTACTAAACTAAAACGTCAACACCTATTAGAAGATGAAAAAGAAAAACTAGAAGAAAAGATTAAAACTATGAGTGAAGCTTTAGAAAAATTAAAATACAAAATAAAACTATATAAAGATGATAAACTAGATCAATACTTATAATAAATACAAAACTATTATTGCTAAAATCATTAAAAAACATTATAATTAATACATAGTAGGAGGATGCCATGATAGTATATGTTATTGATAAACAAAAATTAATAAGCTATACATTACCATCAAGAATTTCAGGTAGTTATTGGATAATGGATGTTGATGAATATAATCAAGAAAAAAATATAATCAATATCGCTGAAGAATCTGGTAAATGGGTAGCTTATAGTAATAAAAATGTAGGAATTATAATAAATGATCAAGCAATTGATAAAGTTATATTAGAAGAACATAAATTCTTTTTATTAAAATTAAAAAATCAACAAGGGTATTTAATATTATATGCATCTCCTGTAAACGATAAAACCAATAAAAGATTTACTATCGATCAAAATACTGAAATAACAATTGGAAGTAACCCAAATAATACAATATCATATCGTAATCAATTAATATCTCCACAACATTTAAATTTAAAATATCAGCAAGGAATTTGGTTATTAGAAGATCTTAATAGTCAAAATGGAACCTTTGTTAATAATAAAGTTATTAAGGGTATTATTAGGCTTAATCATGGTGATGTTATTTTTGTAATGGGCTTAAAGCTAATTATCTTAGGCAATACTTTAGTAATTAATAATCCTTTAAATCAAGTAACCTACGATAGAAGAATCTTGAAAGAATTAAATAATGAAACTCAAACACTGCAAATTACAACATCAGAAGAAGATTTAGAAGAAAATTTATATAATGAGAATGACTATTTCATTAGATTACCAAGATTTATGGAAACAATAGATAATACTAATTTTAAAATAGAAGGACATCCTACAATAGATGAGCCTGAAACATTACCATTACTTATTACCATAGGGCCAATGTTTACAATGGGATCAACTGCTTTTGTTATGCTACTAGTTTCCTTTATCTCATATCAATCAGGTAATAGAGATTTTGTTAGTATTCTTCCAACTATGGCTATATCAATTTCTATGTTAGCAGGAACCCTTTTATGGCCAACATTAAACCGGTCATTCCAAAAGAAACAACAACAGAAGAAAAAAGCTAAAATAGAAAAAAGATACAATGAATACTTAGTAAAGAAAGAACAAGAACTAAGAACGATTATTGAAACTCAAAAACAAATTCTCCTATCAAATAATATTAGTCCTGTTGAATGTTATAATTTAATTGTTAATAAAAATAGACGTCTTTGGGAAAGAGAATTACAGCAAAAAGACTTTTTAACATTACGATTAGGAATAGGTAAAGCTAAAATCAAAATAAATTTAGACTATCCAGCTGAACACTTTAAGGTAGATGAAGATTTACTAGATGAAAAATTACGTCTTATAATAGATCGAAATAAAGAAATCGAAGGAGCCCCAATAGTAGCTTCCTTTATTGAAAAAAATATAACTGCTATCATTGGAAAATATGAACATATTAAACCATTTGTAGATCTTTTAATACTTCAGATGGTAGCCCTTCATAGTTATCATGATCTAAAAATCGTAATTATGACAAATAATGGTAGAGAAAAATATTGGGAATATATGAAATTAATGCCTCATAGTTTTTCATCTGATCGTACAATCCGTTTTTTCTCTGTTGATTTTGATGAAAGTAAAGAAATATCTTCATATCTTCAAAAAGTATTAAATGCAAGAAAAGATTCTAAAATTGTAGTAAATAAAGAAGAAAGTTATAAAAACTTTGATAATTACTATATAATAATTACAGATGATTATAAAATGGCTAAAGAAAATCCTATAATAGATGAAATACTAAATCAAGAAGTAAACTTAGGCTTTAGTCTATTAATTTTAAATGATAGTTTATCAAACATTCCTACGCAATGTAAAAGCTTTATTAATATTAGTGATGCTGAAAGTGGAGGAATATTTGAAAACGAAATAAGTAAAGAAACTCAAAATAAATTTAATATAGAATATGTTGATAAGTTAAACTTAGAACACTGTGCCTTAATACTTGCTAATATTCCTATTAAAAATAAAGATGAAAATTATGAGTTACCTAAAATGATAAGCTTTCTTGAAATGTATAAAGTAGGAAAAGTAGAACAGTTAAATCCCCTAGAAAGATGGCAAGTAAATAATCCTATAATAAGTCTTGCTGTACCAATTGGAATAACAACTAGTGGTAAATTATTTAAACTAGATCTTCATGAAAAAGAACAAGGTCCTCATGGTTTAATAGCCGGAATGACAGGTAGTGGTAAAAGCGAGTTTATTATTACTTATATTTTATCAATGGCATTAAATTTTCATCCAGATGAAGTTCAGTTTGTTTTAATTGACTATAAAGGTGGAGGTTTAGTAGGAGCTTTTGAAAATAAAGAAAATGGTATAAAACTACCTCATTTAGCTGGTACTATTACAAACCTTGAAACGGCCGATATTAATAGAGCCTTAGCTTCTATAGAAAGTGAATTAAAACGTCGTCAAGCCTTATTTAATAAAGCAAGAGATAAATTAGGAGAAGGTACTATAGATATATATAAATATCAAAAATACTATCGTGAAGGTCAAGTAGATGAACCTATTTCTCATTTATTTATTATTTCTGATGAGTTTGCTGAACTTAAAAGTCAACAACCAGAATTTATGGATCAATTAATTTCTACAGCGAGAATTGGTCGTAGTTTAGGAGTACATTTAATACTAGCTACTCAAAAACCAAGTGGAGTAGTTAATGATCAAATTTGGTCAAACTCAAGATTTAAAGTTTGTCTAAAAGTTCAAGATGAATCAGATTCTAATGAAGTAATCAAAAGACCAGATGCGGCTTCAATAAGAGAAACAGGACGTTTCTATCTACAAGTTGGATATAATGAATTATTCTCAATGGGACAAGCTGCTTGGGCTGGAGCTCCATATTATCCTCAAGATAAAGTCTATCATGAAATAGATAGTAGCATTGAATTTATAAATAATGTAGGTAGAAGTATAAAAACTATTGATGTTCCAAGAAAAGAAGGAGTAGAATTAAAAGGAGAACAGCTTCCTAATATAGTAAAATATCTTGCTACATTAGCTGCTAAAGAAAATGTAACTGTTAGAAAATTATGGCTTGATCAATTACCAAAGATTATTTATGTTGATAATCTTAAAAAGAAATATCAATTTAAGAAAATACCATTTAATATTCAAGCAATAATAGGAGAATATGATAATCCTAAAGAACAAAAACAAGGCTTATTAACATTAGATTTAATGACTAAAGGTAATACAGCAATATATAGTATGACTGAGAAAAATACTATAACAAATACAATAATCTATTCTCTAATTACTACTTATACTACAGAAGAATTAAATATTTATATAATGGATTTTGATAGTGAAACGCTAAAAATATATAGAAATAGTCCTCAAGTAGGTGATGTAGTATTTATAAATGAAAAAGAAAAAATAGAAAAGTTAATGAAAATGTTATTAGAAGAATTAGAAGAAAGAAAAAGAATATTCCAAGATTATAATGGTAGTTATGAATTTTTCTCTAAACATTCAGAGAAAAAATTACCAAGTATTGTTACTGTATTATCTGGATATGAAAATTTTAAAGAAAGTTATGATGCCTTAGAACAATCACTATCTAAAATAACAAGAGAAGGTCAAAAATATGGTATTTATACTATTGTTACTGCTATAAGTGATAGAAGTTTAAGATTAAGTATGAGATCAAACTTTCCGCAAATCTTACCATTAAAAATGAATTCTTTAGTAGAATATAATATGTTATTAGGTAAAAAATGTCCTACTATAAAAGAAATAGCTAATAGAGGTATAGCAATTGTTAATGATAATCCATATGAATTCCAAACAGCTGTAATTTGTGAAAATGAAAAATTACAACCATATATTAAAGAAGTATGTGACTATCTTAAAAAACAACTTTCTAAAAAAGCGCCACCTATTCCAATTTTACCTGAGAAAATAACTATTCCAATGTTATTAGGTAATTTAACAGATATTAGTAATGTACCAATTGGTATAGAAGAAGAAAGTTTAAAAGTATCTACTTATAACTTTAAAACTAATTTATTTAACTTAATAAATTCAGAAGATATAGATGCTTTAACTAACTTTTCTAGTTTATTAATAAAAGAGTTATCTAATCTTTCTAATGTTAAATTAGTAATTCTTGATTTTAAAAATCTTTATGATGAAAAAGAAATAGCTAATAAAAATATAGTTTGTTATAAAGCTAATAATTATAATTTTGAACAACTTAATAATTTAATATTTGCCAAAGATAGGAAAGAAGAATTATTGATATTTATTACTGATATTATGAAATATATTGAAACTTTACCACTTGAAGTAAGTAATAGTTTTAGTAAATACTTAAGTAGTATTCAAAATCTAAATAATTGTCATTTTGCCTTTGTTACAGATTTATTTAATATTAAAAAATATTCATATGAAGCTTGGTTTAGACAAAATGTTAATTTAGATACAGGAATTTGGATTGGAAGGGGCTTAAATAATAGTACAATTCACAACTTATCAACTTCAATTAGAACTTTAAGTTTTCCACTACCACCTAACTTTGGTTATAATATTAAAAAAGGTGTTGCTATTAGAATAAAATTATTAGAAGGTGATGAAGATGAATAATAAAGTATTAGTCCTTTTATATGTACCAATATTAGAAAAAAAATATGAAGTATTTCTACCATCTAATAGAAGAATTGGAGAAATATGCTCAATGCTTGCTAAAGGCTTAGTTGAAGTTAGTAATGATTATTACCAAGTAACTAATAAAGAGCATTTATATAGTAGAGTCAATGGGGTTATATATGATGAAAAACAGCTTCTAAAAAATACTAATATTCGCAATGGATCAAGGCTAATTTTGATGTAAATAAGTTGTAAAAAATTACAATTTAGTTGCTAATTCTATTTATATCTATTAAAATAAAAATATAAGATAAGGAGGATATAATATGTATAGTGATAATTTGGAGTTTAATACAGAACAACTACAAGTTCAAATAGGTGTATTAGAAAATATTCGTGATG
>CAMMBL010000034.1 GCA_946494015.1 uncultured Mycoplasmatota bacterium
TAATTATACATTTTTATTTTAAATTTTTTATACAAAATTATATTGACTTTAACATCTTTCAGCAAAGTGAAATTAAGAATAAAGATTTAACTATAATGAAATTATCTAAAGAAAATACCAGTTTTAAAAACAATGAAGAAATTATTAAGCGAGATAAAATTATTACCGAGCAAAAGGCTACTATTAAAGAACAAAGTAAAGAGATTAATAAATTAAAAGGTATTGTTAATATTTTAAATAATAGTATTGATAATCTAAAAGAAAAACTTGAAGTTGAAGTTAATAAATGGAAAAAACTATTTAAAAAAATGTGTAAAGCTATTGATAAGCTACTAGATAGAGAGCCTAAAGATTATGTTGAAGATTATGAAAATCTAGCTGATGCTATTAATTATGATTACTATGATTATGACAATAGAAAAGAGAAAGACAAAGACAAAGATGATTATGAAATTGGTTTATAGAAATATTAAAATAAAAAGATTTTAAGAAAGGACGTGATTATTATAGCTGTATTACAAGTAAAGCCTAAAGAACAAACTAAAGATGGTAGAAAATGGATTTTTCAAGTTTATTATAAAGGATTAGATGGACTAAATAAAAAGTATCGTTCAAGAAAATATATGACGAAGAAAGAAGCACAAGAAGCTGAAAGGCAGTTCCTTTTATCGCTCGATCAGAATATAAATCATAAAGATATGACTTTTAAAGATTTATATTTATCTTTTTATGATTATCAAAGTGATAAAGTTAGAGAAAGTACAATAAAAACTTATAGAGATAGAGTTAAGTATTTACAGTATTTCGATAATATAAAATTAAAGGATTTTAATATTAATCATTTTGAATTATGGAAGAAAGAAATTAATAAATTACCTCTAGCTACTTCTTATAAAAATGATTTATTTAAGTTTATAAAAGCAATATTAAATTATGGTAGCAAATGGTATGATTTTAATTTTACTCCAGTATATAATAAAATGACTAACTTTACTAATCCTAATGAATTGAAAAAAGAAATGCTATTTTTTACTATTGATGAGTTTAATCAATTTATATCAGTTGAAGATGATATAATGTTTAAGCCCCTATTTGAAACTCTTTATTATATGGGACTTCGTAAAGGAGAATTAAGAGGCTTACAATGGAAAGATATAGATTTTAAAAATAAGATAATGAGAATATATAAACAAATACCATCAATTTATAGTATGGATAACTACAAATTAAGTCCATTAAAAACACAAAATAGTAATCGTGACTTACCTATCAATGATTTACTACTAGCTGATTTAAAAAGGTTATACGATTATAAAAAAGAGTTTAAAAACTTTTCTCAAGAGTGGTTTGTTTTTGGTAATGATTTACCTCTTACAAAAGACTCTATTAGAAGTAGAAAAAATAGAAATTGTAAATTAGCACAGGTAAAGCAAATAAGAATACACGACTTTAGACACTCCTGTGCTTCTTTCTTAATAAATTATGGTGCTAGTATTACTCTAGTAGCCAAGTATTTAGGTCATACTAAAATTGATGAAACACTAAATACCTACTCTCACATGTATCAAAATAAACTTGAAGATATAGTTAAGCTCATAAATAAAAACAATAGTATTTTACTAGCTGAAAGAGAAAGAGAAAAAGAAAAAAATACTATTGATAATAATAATATAACTAATGAAAAAAATGATATAGAAATATGTCTATAAACGTAAAATAATGGTAAGTTTAATCGCTTACCATTATTTTTTTATGTATTTTAGCACCTAAATAGCACCTAAAATATTTTTAAAGGCTTAAAATCCTTATAAAATAAACAAAAGCGGAGCCTTTCGGCTCCTTCAGGGGGTTCGGTTGAATATAAATCCACACTTAGATAGTGGACTATATCACCATGATAAGCAAATATACTTATCATGTAACATAATCATATCTAAAAAATATCTTATTGTCAATTTTATTTTTTAAATTTAAGAAAAATTTTACAATTAACTATGTATAATTGAACTGATTAATTTTATTTTATTAGCATCACTTTCTTTATTCAATAAATATTCTAAAGAATCCTCTCTTGCTTGTAATAAAATCTTATAATCTCTTTTTAAATCAGCTATTTTAAATGTCATATCTCCACTTTGTTTTGTTCCAAATAAATCACCATGGCCTCTTAATTTAAAATCTTCTTCACTAATTTCAAATCCATCATTAGTATGTTCCATTATTTCTAGTCTTTTTGTATCATTATCACTAATTAAAATACAACTAGATTGTAGTTTGCTTCTTCCTACTCTACCTCTTAACTGGTGAAGTGTAGAAAGTCCAAATCTTTCGGCATTAAATATTACCATCATTGTCGCATTAGGAACATCTACTCCAACTTCAATAACTGTTGTACTAATTAGAATCTGGACTTTATTTTGTAAAAATTCTCTCATAATTAATTCTTTAGCAGCACTTGCCATTTTACCATGTACTAAATCTATTTTATATTTACTTCCAAAAGCAAGAGTCATTTTTTCTTTTAAATCATTTACATTTGTTAAATCACTATTTTCACTTTCTTCAATTAAGGGAGCGATAACATATATCTGATGATTTTGCTTTAATTCTTCATACATTAACTCTAAAACATCTTTAATTTCTTTATTAGTTTTAACTATCGTTTTAATTCTTTTTCTTCCTTTTGGTCTTGTCTTAATGGTAGAAACATCCATATCTCCATAAATAGTTAAAGCATAAGTTCTAGGTATTGGTGTTGCACTCATATATAAAGTATCAGGTTTCTGTCCTTTATTTTGTAAATTAGCTCTTTGATTAACGCCAAAACGATGTTGTTCATCAGTTATAACTAAGCCTAAATTATTATAAATTACATCATCTTGAATTAAAGCATGAGTACCTACAATTATATCTATATCACCATTTTTTAAATCTTCATAAATTAAATCTTTTTCTTTTTTAGGAGTTGATCCTGTAAGTAAAGCCATATTTAAATTATAATTAGCAAAGATATCTTTTAAATTACTAAAGTGTTGAGTTGCAAGTATTTCTGTTGGTGCCATTAAAGCACTTTGATAACCACTTAAATAATTAGCATACATAGCGATAAATGAAACAATAGTTTTTCCACTACCTACATCGCCTTGTAATAATCTATTCATTCTATTAGGACTTTTTAAATCTTTAATAATTGTATTGACAGCATCTACTTGATCTTTAGTAAGTTCAAATGGAAGATGAGAAATAAATTCATTTACTTTAGAGTCATCTATATCTCTTATAATACCACTATTTGTTTTCTTATTTTCTTCTTTTAAATAATTAATTTTAAACATAAATTCAAATAATTCTTCATATTTAAGTCTTATCATCGCTTCTTTTAATTTCTCTTTACTAGGAGGGTTATGAACAATATTTAAAGCGGTTCTTTTATTAGAAAAATTATACTTTTCTTGATACTTAATAGGTATACTATCATGTATTTCTTTACTTTGACTAAGTAGAGCCATATTAATATATAAAGCCATATTTTTATTAGTTAAACCACTAGTTAAATGATAAACTGGTTCTATTTTTACTTTATTAGAAAGTGACTCCATTTTTATTTCTGAAGCTGTAATAACATTTTTAGATTTATCAAATTTACCAATTACGGTTACAATAGTACCAACAGTAAGTTGACTTTTTAAAAAAGCTCTATTAAATATTGATACTCCTACTACTCCGCTATTAGTAACAAGTCTAAAATTCATTTTATTAAGTCCAGCTTTAAATCTAACTAAAATTGGACTGCTTTCTATTTTTCCATCTATAATTATATGATCTCCATCATTTGTTTCAGCTAAATTACCTCTAACTAAGAACTCATATCTAAAAGGATAATGCGTAACTAAATCATCTACTGTATTTATTCCTATCTTAGAAAGAAGTGTTAAAGCTCTAGGTCCTACGCCTTTTATATCTTTCAATGCCATTAGACTCCACCCTCTTTTTCTGTCTCATATTATAGCATATTTTTTAAAATTTTAAAAGAAATTAAATTGTAAAACTTCAATTTTTACATCTTAAATAACTGATAATAAAAGCTAATTTAATTAGATAATACTATAAGTAATGATATCATTATTTTTTCTTAATACCGATATTCAACATATAAATGAAACAGAAAATACTTTTCTAAAAAATAATTAATTTATAATCAACAAATAAAAACTCAAAATAAAACGAAAAATATAATCTTTAAAGATTATAATGCATACCATTATATAGGAGGATACAATGAAAATAATTGCTAATGGTGGTGCATCAACAAAAAATGTTGCTAATAATACAATAGATGCTATTTATTTAGGATTTAAAGCTCCATATATTGATGGGTTTAAATTCAAACTTTATTTAACTAAGGACAATGAAATTATCACCTTAAGTGAGGCAATCGTAAATCTTTTTACAAAAGGAATTAATGAAATAGATGATTATACTTTAAAAGAATTTTTATTTTTTAATGTAGGTAGTAGAGTTCAAAAGCAACAAATAGTCACCTTAAAACAAATTTTAACTATTTTTCAAAATACTAATAAATATTTAATATTAGAACTAGCTGATCAAAAAGCAAATAACGCTTTATTTACTGATTTAGTTTTAAATATGGTTAGAAGTTATTCTAATAGTATTAATATATATTTGGAAAGTGAAAATCAAGAGATTGTTAGTTATCTAAAGTCAACTGATAATTCTTATCCTATTGGTATTAGAGTTACAGAAAATTCTAAAGATAACTGGTATATAGATGTGGATTTTTATGATATTAATACTACTCTTTTAGATGATTTTAATATAAGAGATAAAGTTAAGGAAAATAAGCTTATAATGATAGATGAAGTTAATAGAATGGAAGTATTTGATTTAATATATGCTGAATATGAAGATATATTTAATTATATTTATATAATAACTAGTGAAATTTCTAATATTAATAGTAATGATCAAATTCAAAATAGGAATTAAATATTTTTTAAAAAAAGTGTTGACAAAATTACTACAAATGTTTATTATAAAAAGCACCAATTCGAAATTAGGCGAATTGGTCGCTAGTATCACACTAGCCAACCCCTTTTTATTCTTTTTTTGAGGCTACCCTTCAGGGGGTGTAGCCTCTATTTTTATATATAGCAGACAAAAAAATATTATTTAAACTATATAACAAAAGGAAATAGTAGGAAAATATGACATTATAAAAGTGTAAACTTTAAAAGAAAAATTTTATTATAAGATAAATGCTTATTATCTAAGTAGTCAGATATGTAGTTATTATAATTATAAAAATAGCGAAATAAATATAAAGTCAAGTTTTAATATATTATTTAAAAAATTGAAGTTAAACTATAATTTAGATAGTTTATTATAATTAAAAATAAAGATTATTAAATATGATTATGGCTATTAAAAAATTATATAGAATAGATGATAATCTAGCTATAAAGTAGAAAAACATAATGACAAGAGCAAAATAAAATTTATTTTATTTCTTATGTCCTTTTAACGTGACAATAGTCAATGCAATTTTTTTTCTTCTTCATATTTTATTAGTGAAAGGAGAAAAAATTATGAATCAAGAAAATTATGATAGACTTCGTGATAAATGTAAAGACTGTAAAGATAGTTGTCTTTGTGAAGTTGTCAGATGTCTAGTTAATGACTGCACTGGTCCTACTGGTCCATGTGGTTGTACAGGTCCTACTGGCCCTACTGGTCCAAAAGGAGCTACTGGTGCTACTGGAATGATGGGACCTATGGGTCCTACTGGAGCCACTGGTGCTACTGGTGCCACTGGAATGCAAGGACCTATGGGTCCTACTGGAGCCACTGGTGCCACTGGTGCTACTGGAATGCAAGGGCCTATGGGTCCTACTGGAGCTACTGGTGCTACTGGAGCTACTGGAGCAACAGGTCCAGCTGGAGGATCATTCAATGCTGCTGCCATGGTACATGATGAAACTAATTCTATAGTACCAATTAATGAAGCTATTAAACCTAGTATTACTAACTTATCAAATGGTATTACATATGATCCTACAACAGGTGAATTTATGGTACCTCAAACAGGACAATATCTAATTAACTGGTGGTTCAATGCTAGAAGTAAAAACACTAACACTGAATGTGAACCAGTCGCTTTAGGTATAGAATTACATCAAACATATCCTGGCTTTAATCTTATCGCTCATTCTTCTACTCACAATAAACTTTCTTGCTGTGATACAGGTACAATTAGTGGTAATGCCTTATTTGCTGCTAATGCCAATGACAAGTTCAGATTTGTTAACACCTCTAATACTGACTTCCAATTAGTACCAAATGATCGTTATTCAGCATCATTCTCAGTTACAAGAATCAACTAACAAAAAAGTTCAAATCAAAAGATATGAACTTTAGATTATTGACAAATAAGTGCTTTTTACTTATTTGTCTTTTTTTATGAATAAATTTAAAGATTTTTATTTGGCATTACCAAATCTTCTATCTCGTTTCCTATAATTATCTAATGATGCTTCTAAACACTTACTATCAAAGTCTGGAAAATAAGTCTTTGGAAAATCATACTCAGCATAACTTGACTGATATATCATAAAATTACTAATTCTTTTCTCTCCACTTGTTCTAATAACAAAATCCAGTGGTGGTAAATCTTGATATAAGTTTTTACTTACAACTTCTTTTGTTATATCTTCTAAATTTAGAGTACCATCTAACACTTGTTTAGCGACAATTTTAGTCATATCAACTATTTCATAATCACCACCATAATTAAGACAAATATTTAATATACCCTTAGTATTATTTTTAGTATCTTTAATGGTTTTATCCATACTATCTAAAACCTTTTGGGGAAGATTTTCACGTCTTCCTGAAAATACAACTTTAACATTATTTTTCTTTATAGTACCTAATTTATTATTAAATAATGTTACAAATAAATCCATTAGGTAATCAACTTCTTTTTTATCTCGCTTAAAATTCTCAGTAGAAAAAGCATATAAAGATACAACTTTAATAGAAGTATTTTTATAAATATAATCTAGTAATTTAATAAGATTATCAGCACCAGCTTTATGTCCCATACTTCTACTTAATCCCCGTTCTTTTGCCCATCTACCATTTCCATCCATAATAATTCCTAAATGATTAGGATATAATACATCACTCATAATTACTCCTTCTTTTTATCAGTTAAACTTTCATAGTATTCATATCTTGTTTTAGCATTATCCTCATTTTCTTTAAGTAAAGCATCTGCATCATTACTATTTATTATTTTTAATGATTTATATCTATCTTCTCCTATTAAATAATCCTGATATTTACTAAAATCACTTTTTCCATCTATTTTAAATTCTTTAGTATCTGGATTATAATGGAATATTGGGAAATAACCACTAGCGGTTGCTTTCTTTTCTTCATCTATAGAGTTACTCATTCCTTTTAAGATACCCCAAGCGATACATGGAGAATATGCTACTATTATACTTGGTCCATTATATTTTTCAGCTTCTAACATTACTTTAACAGTAGCAGCAGGATTAGCACCAAGGGATATTGCTCCTACATAAACATTAGGATTAGTTAAAGCTATTCTTAAAAGGTCTTTTTTAGCAGTCTTTTTGCCACTTGATGCAAATTTTAAAACTGCCCCCATTCTACTAGACTTACTAGATTGTCCTCCTGTATTAGAATAAACTTCGGTATCAAGAACTAAAATATTAACATTTTCTCCACTATTTAAGACATGGTCAATTCCATTATACCCAATGTCATATGCCCAGCCATCTCCTCCTACAGCCCATAAAGATATAGGCATAATATATTTCTTTAAAGATTTTAAAGGTTTAATCTTAGTATGAGGAATAACAGAAAGTAGTGCTTTAGCAGTATCAATATTAATATCATTTACATAATCTAAATAGATATCTTTTTCTTCTTCGTCTACTTTAGAGATGTTTTCATTAATTATATTTTTTAACTGATTTTTCTTAACTTCATCAGCTATCTTCATACCAAAACCAAATTCAGCATTATCTTCAAATAAGGAATTAGCCCAAGGAACACTATAAGGAGTTGAAGGACTAGAAGCCCCATATATAGATGAACAACCTGTAGCATTAGCAACGACAAGTCTATCTCCAAATAATTGGGTTAATAACTTAAGGTATGGAGTTTCACCACAGCCAGCACATGCTCCACTAAACTCAAATCTAGGCTTTTTAAACTGACTTCCTTTAACAGTATTAACACTCATAACATCTTTTTCTGTTACTTCATTAAATAAGTACTCTGTTTCTTTTAAGGTAATATCATTAACAATCTTTTCTTTACTTACCATTTCTAAGGCTTTAGCACCCTTCTTACCAGGACAAATATTAGCACATAGTCCACAACCAGTACAATCTTTATAACTAACAGCAATTGTAAATTTTAAATTATCTTTTAAGTGACTATCTAATAATTTATCATTCAAGCTAGTAGGAGCTTTCTCTACCTCATCTTCATCAAGTAAAAATGGCCTAATTACAGCATGAGGACATACAAGAGAACATAAATTACAACTAATACAGTTTTCGCTCTTGTATTTAGGAACAACTTCACTAATATCACGTTTTTCAAGGCGTGATAGTCCTCCTTCCATTGTTCCATCAGGTCTATTTAAAAAAGCACTAACAGGAAGGCTATCGCCTTCTCTTTTATCAATAATAGCAAATAAACTAGAACTAATTTCATTAACTTCTACATAATCATCTATATTTTCATCAATTTTTAAAAATCTAGCTGTATTAATAGCATTATCAACGGCCTTCTTATTTTTTTCAGCTATATTATTTCCTTTAAGTTTAAATCTAAGATCAAGATTTTCTTTCATTTTATTAATAGCAAAATCACTATCTAAAATATGTCCAAATTTAAAAATTAAAGCTTCTATAATAGCACTTATTTTGTTTCCTAATCCTTCTTTTTTAGCAATTCTATATGCATTAGTTACATAAACTTTAATATTATTATCAAGAATATATTTTTTATCTTCATTACTGATCATAGAAAGGATCTCATCATTAGTCTTGCTACTATTAAGAAGGAATACTCCATTCTTTTTTATTTTATTAATAAATCTAAACTTAGTAAGATATGCATCTTGAGTACAAACTAGTAATTTAGCTTTTCCAACATAATATGTAGATCTAATAGGAGTTTTAGAAAATCTTAAGTGGCTAAGAGTAACACCTCCACTTTTTTTAGAATCATATTGAAAATAGCCTTGAACATAAGCATCTGTTGCATCTCCTGTTATTTTCATTAGATCTTTACAAGCTGAAACCATTCCATCACTTCCATATCCATATACTAGGAATGAGGTTTGATTTTGATGTGGTAAATTAAAGTCTTTATCATAAGGAATACTTAAGTTAGTAACATCATCATCTATTCCTATAGTGAAGTTATGATTAAGAGTTTCTAAATTATCATATATGGCTTTTATCATTGCAGGATTAGTATTCTTACTAGATAATCCATATCTTCCACCTACTACTTTAATATCACTACCTAATGACTTGATAATGTTATCTACATCAAGAAATAAAGGTTCTCCTGTACTTCCAGCTTCTTTAGTTCTATCAAGAACTGCTATCATCTTAACAGTTTTAGGAATACTTTTTAAGAAATATTCTCTTGAAAAAGGACGGTATAAATGTACTTCAACAACTCCAACTTTTTCTCCCATTTCATTTAAGTAATCTACTACCTCTTTAATAGTTTCACAAACACTACCCATAGCAATAATTACTTTAGTAGCATCACGTCTTCCATAATAGTTAAATGGTGCATAATTTCTTCCTGTTATTTTATTAATTTCTTGCATATAAGAATTAACTATATCAGGTAATTCTAAATAATATTTATTTCTAACTTCTGTTGCTTGAAAGTAAATATCATCATTTTCACTAGTACCACGAGTAACAGGATTATCTGGGTGTAGACTTCTCTTACGAAAAGCATCAAGCGCTTTCTTATCAACTAATTTTTTTAATTTATTAGTATCAATTACATCTATTTTTTGCAATTCATGACTTGTTCTAAAACCATCAAAAAAGTTCATAAAAGGAACTCTACCTTTAATAGCTGATAGATGGGCTACACCAGTTAAATCCATTACTTCTTGAACTGATGAGGAAGCAAGAATTGCAAAGCCTGTGCTTCTCGCTGCATATACATCTTGATGATCACCAAATATTGATAAAGCATGAGTGGAAAGGCTTCTAGCAGCTACATTAATAACACAAGGAAGTAATTCACCAGCAATTTTATACATATTAGGAATCATTAATAAAAGTCCTTGACTAGCTGTATAAGTAGTAGTTAAACATCCTGCTTGAAGTGAACCATGAACCATCCCAGCAGCCCCAGCTTCACTTTCCATTTCTACTACTTTAACAGGTTGATTAAAGTAGTTAAGTTTACCTTCATTTGCCCATTTATCAGTTAACTCAGCCATAGGAGAGGCAGGAGTTATAGGGTAAATTCCCGCTACTTCTGTAAAATTATATGAAACATAACTACATGCTTCATTACCATCCATTATTTTCTTCATAACATCACTCTTTTCTATAATTTAATTATATAATAAATTTATTATTTTATCTATTAATTTAGTAAAAAATATGTTACTCTATATACATAATATTTATATAAATGGAGATTATACAAATGAAAAAAATAATTATTTATGATTTTGATGGAACATTAACTCCATATTCATTACCTAAATTTCAAATTTTGGAAAAATGTGGTATGAAAGATGGAGCTTTAAATCCTCTCTTTTTAGAGCTTTCGCAAAAAAGAGCTAGAGATGAAAATATAGATTTATATAAAGCCATATATGACACTTATTTTCAAATTATAAAAAATGCAGGATTTGACTTAACTGATGAAAACTTCTGTTTAGGTTATAATAATGTTATTTATAATAAAGGTGTAATATTATTTCTTAATATGCTTTGTAATAATAATATTAGTAATTATTTATTAAGTTCAGGAATAAAAATATTTTTAGAAAAAACCTCTATAGCATCATATTTTAAAGATATTTATGCTACAACATTTAATTATGATTCTAACAATGAAGCTACTGGCATAGATTTTTTGATGAGTGATAAGAATAAAGTAATAGCTATAAAAAATATACTACAAAAAAATGGTAATAATATTGAAGATTGTTCAGAGTTAATATATATTGGAGATGGTTTTACAGACTATTATGCCATGAAATATGTTAAAGAGCATGGAGGTACTTCAATTTTTGTATATACTAATCCTAATAATAAAGATATTTTAAAAATTAAAGAAAAAAATGTTGTAGATTTCTATACTAAAACTGATTATTCTCAAAACAGTGAACTTAATAATTACATTAAAAAATTATGCAAAATTAAATAGTAACACATAATTTAAAATCAGGTCAAAATTCTAACAAAAATTAACAATATGGCTATTAATTTAGTAAAAAATATGCTATAGTGTATTTATGAAGAAATTCTTCATATAATAAAAAAGAATACATCTATTAGAATAGATGCTTTCTAAAAAATTAGTGTTGCATCTAATTCCAAAAGGAATTAGATGTTTTATTATCTATAAATTAAAGATATAACTATAAACAATAATAAGAGGCATATAATGAAAAAAGAAGTTTCTCTTTTATTCATAGTCCTTCTCCTTTCTTTTATTTTACTAAAAGAAAGCATCTAATTCCAAATAAATGTATTCGTATCTAATATAACATTAAATCTATATCTTTCATAGTACGGGTTTTTGCGAATTTCAACCCAATACTAAATTACTTATATAACCTACACTAAAACTACTTAAAATAGGATATCTTGGTATTTTATAAGGATTAATTCCCTTTTTTATTTTAGTAGAACCACCTATAAAAGCCATATCAAAACCAGCTTCTTTAACTAAATTAATTGAATAGTCACTATACTCATAGAAAGGAAAACAAAAGGCTTTAGTACCATTTAAAGTTTCTCTACTAGTTTTTAAGTCATTTAAAATAATATCTTTATCCAAACAATTAATACCTCCACCCTGACCAATAGGACAAACACCTGTTGTATGCATATTATGAGTATGACTTGCTATTTCTAAATAAGGTGATGAAAACTTACTAACTGGATACCAAGAACTAACTAAAAACAAAGTTGCATTTAAACCATACTTCTCTAAAAAAGGAATAAAGTTCTCAGCTCTGGCGCCATCATCTATTGTAATTAGAATAGATTTTTTAGGAAGATTAATTTCTCCTTTAATAAATTTTAAGACCTCATCAGTAGTTAAAGTTAAAACATTATTATCAGCTAAAAACTTAAAATGAGAATCTATTTGTTCTTCACTATGACAAATAATATCATTACAACTATTATCATTATTTAAATAAATAAAGTGATATAAAATAGCCGTAATAGATTCAGCTATTTCTGTATTAGTTGTTATTTCTTTTTCATTAGCTATATCTTCTTTTTTTATAAATACTAATCGTGATAATAAATCAATACCATAATAATTATCTAAATTAACTATTACTTTAGCTGTTATAGAATCATTTAAAGTAAATAATTCATTAAAAGTATCATCATAATATTTTATATTTTCTTTAGTATTAATTTCTAATGGAAATTCTATATAGTTAAGATATCTTTTATTAAAAGTATCAAAATTTTTTATTACATCTTTATATAGTATATAATAATCACTATTTAATATTTTAAAATAAGCATTATCTAATCCTATATTTTCTATTGTTTCTAATTCTAAGATAACATCTTTTTTTATAGTGCCAATTTTTTCATATTTATTATTTTGTTGTTTATATATATAGGATTTTTGTTTTGTTTTTACAGTTTTATTATAATTTTCTTTTATATTAATTAATTTCTTTTCTTTAGAAGCTAATTTTTTATTGTTTCTTTTTATATTATTAATAGTTTTTTCATTTATCTTTATATTATTATATGTATAGATACTAAAACTACTTATAGTAATAATTAGAATAATAACAGTTGTTATTATAATTTTTTTAAATTTCATAGTAATCACCATTAATATTATTTACTCAATTATAAATAATATTAGGTAACTTTTTTTATTTTAACTAGATAACTCAATAGTAAATGGATTATTTTTTGTTCCATCTCCCGAAGTTATTATCACGTTAGATTTTAGATTTAAAGATGGCTTTATGCCTAACGTAGTAGAATATCTAATATCTCCAGCAACACCATATTTATCAACATTCCATATGTAAGTAGAAGCATATGGAGTTAATGTCCAGTAATCCATATTATTATCTTTATTAAATTGTCCTGCCATTAATTCTCCAAAACGAAGTATGCCTATTTTAGATGTAGTTGAATTTGGTGTTAATGCATTACTAGTTTCATCTGTATATTTTGCTAATTTATATGAAGTACCTCTATCAACAGTACCTAAATACCAAGTTGTTTCGTCTTCTATCATATCTCTATATTCAACATCTACATAACTTGTTGGATAGTCACTATTTAAAAACTTTCCTATAGTATTTGTACTTGAAAATGTTGCATTACTTCCAAATGAACTTGTTATAAAGGCTCCTGAACTTTTTAAAGGTTCGGTACTGGTTATTTTTGTTCCTATGCCGTTTTCATGACTTACTATTCTATATAGATTATTTTCATCATTTCCAAACTGAATATACTCACCACTATATCTACTTAACAACTTAGTTCCTGATAGATTTGTATCATTATCTCCATTTAGTCTATATGGATCATCAATTGTTCCAGCACCATCTACGATTTTAACGCTAGATTTTAGATTTATGGATGGTCGCACCCCATTCGCATAATCGGTATAACCATTAAACCACATACCATCATATGCTACACCCCACACGTAAGACGCACTATATGGTGTTAAAGTCCACCATGAAAGATCATTATTTAAATAACCTTTACTATAATTTGTACCATGATAACTAGATTGATATTCATACATATTTAAAAGTCCAACTGGATCTGTTATATTTGGAGTCTCTGGTGGTTTTTGAATATTTCCTGATTTATCTTCATCAGCTGTTATATACCATTTTGCATCCATTACAATGAACTTTTCTGGCTCTCTTAAATTTCCTAAGAAACCATCTACACTAATATCATTTAACCAATCTTCCATATAACTTCCTTCAAAAGCTGCATTATTTGCAACATTATAACTAATTGCACTTATATTCCATTGGGTTACTAATTTAGTTGTTTTCGCT